>NZ_CBFFRL010000101.1:0-17175 GCF_965644215.1 Phytobacter sp. V69 | reverse complement strand
GGCCTCATTTCTCGCTGCCGTCCAGATCAGATGCATCGCTCTCTGGGCTAAAATCTTGTGACGACACTATCTAGGGAGGGTGATAAAATTCTGAGTTGTTATTTCTTAGGTAGCTCTCTGACAATATCGGCTAACAGGTTGAAAATCTCACCAAATACACGCTCGGTATAAGGTGCGATTAATGGCATCATGGCCACCATTAACAAAATTCCTACCGTCAGTGTTATCGGGAAACCAATTACAAAAAGGGAAAATTGTGGAGACATTCTGTTCAATAAACCCATCGACAGGTTAATCGTCAGCAGCAGGGTAATGATGGGTAAAGCCAACATCACGCCATTAACGAAAATCATCCCCGCAGAACGAGTTATCGCCATAAATGCATCGCTGTTTACCGTATCACCGCCAATCGGCAGCGTATGAAAGGTGTCGACCAGCAATGAAATCAACCACAGGTGACCGTTGAGGACCAAAAACAGCAGCATCGCCAGCATGTCCATAAAGCGGGCCAGAACGGGCATGTTCAGATGGCTGGTAGGGTCGACAAAGGTGGCGAACGACAGGCCCATCTGCAGGCCAATCAGTTCACCCGCATAGCGAATGGTGGCAAAGGCAAACTGCATGGTGAAGCCGAGCGCGATGCCAATCAGAAGCTGCAGTATCGCCAGCCATAGGCCATCGGAGGAAAACATCGTCGCATTGACCGGCGGTAGCGTCGGGGCGACGATAAAGGTAATCACCAGACCCAGTCCCATTTTTACGCGCCGCGGGATGCTGCGCTCGCTCAGAATGGGGGCTGTCATGATCAGCGCCATAATACGCAGCAATGGCCAGAAATACATACTGAGCCATTCAAGCCATTGATCGCTGGTGACATGAAACATGCGGGGGTTATCCGATCATATAGGGCAGGTTGCTGTACAACGTGCGCATATAATCCAGCAGCAGGTTGAGCATCCACGGTCCGGCAATGATGATGGTGACGAATACCGCAATGATTTTAGGAATGAACGACAGCGTCATTTCGTTAATCTGCGTGGCGGCCTGCAGGATACTGATAATCAGACCCGTCACCAGGGCAACCAACAGCAGCGGAGCGGCAAGCGCGAGGGCAACTTTCATCGCCTCGGTGCCGATCATCATGACCGATTCAGGTGTCATTCTTCACTCCTAACTGTAGAAACTCTGTGCCAGCGAGCCGACCAGCAACTGCCAGCCATCCACCAGCACGAACAGCATTAACTTGAAGGGGAGGGCAATGGTAGCCGGAGGCACCATCATCATCCCCAGCGCCATCAGGACGCTGGCGATCACCAGGTCGATAATCAGGAACGGAATGAAAATTGTAAAGCCTATCTGGAAGGCGGTTTTCAGCTCGCTGGTCACATAGGCCGGCAGCAGAATGCGCATGGAGACCGCTTCCGGTCCCTGAATTGGCGGACTATTGGATAAACGAGCAAACAGGGCGAGATCGGCTTCACGCGTCTGGCGCAGCATAAACTCACGCAGCGGCTGTGCACCGCGTTCCAGCGCCACATCGACAGAAATCTTGTTTTCGCTAAAGGGCTGATAAGCGTCGGCATAAATTTTATCGATGACGGGCGACATAATAAAAAAGGTCAAGAACAGCGCCAGTCCCAGCATGACCTGGTTTGGTGGGGCAGAAGGTGTACCCAGCGCATTTCGCAGCAGGCCAAACACGATGATAATTCGGGTGAAGCTGGTCATCATCAGCAGGACAGCAGGCAGGAATGTCAGCGAGGTGATAAAGACCAGCGTCTGTACCGGCAGCGACCAGCTTTGTCCACCATTGGCCAGAGGTTGACTTACCAGGCCCGGGAGCTGGGCAAATGCGGCAGGGGCAGCCAGCCATAATCCGGCCAGCGCGAAAGGTAACAAACGGCGCATCAGGTTCTCCCGGAACGCTTGAGCAAATTCTTCATCACGGACTGAAAGTCCGGGGTCTTCTCTTTCATATCTTCATGGTCGGCGGGCGCGGGCGCCGGGGGAAGCGTATGCAGCAAATTGATTTGCGAAGGGGTGATGCCAAGCACCAGACGTGCGTCTTCCACATCCACAATGACCACGCGTTCACGCGGCCCTACGGAGGTGCTGGCGCTGACTTTTAATCCACGGCTTCCCGCAGATTTACCGGCAAACCCCAGACGTTTCGCCAGCCAGGCGACAATAAAAATCATCGCCAGAATCAGTGCCAGCGCGCCACTGACCTGTAGCAGTGGCGAACCCGGTACGTTTGATGGCTGGCTAACCGTGGCCTGGGTTTTCATTATTGGCCTCAGCGGCTCAGGCGACGCATGCGCTCAGACGGGGTGATGATATCGGTAATACGTACGCCGTATTTATCCGCAACGACCACAACTTCGCCCTGTGCAATGAGGTAACCGTTGATCAGGATGTCCAGCGGTTCACCCGCCAGACCGTCAAGGGCCACCACAGAACCCTGCGTCAGACGCAGCAGTTCTTTAATCGTCATACGTGTACGGCCAAGCTCCACGGTCAGTTTGACCGGGATATCCATGATCAGATCGATATCCTGCAGGCTACCACTGACGTCACCGCCGCCCAGCTGTTGGAACACAGCGTCAGCTGCCGTTTTGCTGGTCGTGGTTTTTTGTTCGTTCAACGCGTCAGCCCACAGATCGTCCATTGCGCTACCGTTTTCATCGGACGGATTGTTCATATCACTCATTTGGGCTGTACCTCATTCAGCGAATTCAAAATCGGGTTAATCAGATGCTCGACACGCAGGGCGTACTGACCATTTAGCGTGCCATATTGGCTGGTGAGTACAGGCACTCCGTCCACATGCGCGATGATGCGATCGGGTTTATCGATCGGCAGGACATCGCCGGGCTTAAGTTTAAGTATCTGCGACAGACGCAGTGAAATATCAGCAAAGTTAGCAATCAGCTCCAGCTCAGAGTGCTGAACCTGGCGCACCAGATTATCTCGCCAGTTCTGGTCCTCGGAACGGGAGTTCTCCAGTGGTGGGTTAACCAGCACTTCGCGTAGCGGCTCTATCATGCTGAACGGCAAACAAATATTGAACTCACCCGTCAGGTTGCCGATCTCCACATGGAACGGCGTATTCACCACGATATCGTTAGGTGAGGTCGTAATGTTAGTGAACTTAACCTGCATCTCCGAACGCACATACTCAACATCTAGCGGATTGATGGCTTTCCACGCGTCACTGTAGCCTTCGAGGGCCAGTTTCAGCATGCGGTTAATTACGCGCTGTTCAGTGTGCGTAAATTCGCGGCCTTCAACCTTTGTCGGGAAACGTCCGTCGCCACCAAATAAGTTGTCCACGGCGATAAAGACCAGGCTTGGGGAGAAAACAAACAGCCCCGTGCCGCGCAGTGGCTTCAGGTGGATAAGGTTGAGGTTGGTCGGAACCGGCAAGTTACGCGCAAATTCGTGGTAGGGCTGAATGCGGATCGCGCCGACTGTAATATCCGGGCTACGACGCAGCAGGTTGAACAACCCCATACGGAACTGGCGTGCAAAACGTTCGTTGATGATCTCCAGCGCCTGCAGACGTTCACGTACTACGCGGCGCTGGGTATTCGGGTCATAGGGACGAATATCGCTATCGCCACTTGCACCTGGCTTCGGATCATCGCTCGTGTCGCTGTCTCCGTTGAGCAGCGCGTCGATTTCGGCCTGAGAAAGAATGCTATCGCCCATGTCTTTACCGCAGAATGAAAGCTGTATAAAGAACGTCAGTGACTTCTTGCTTCGGTTGCCCTTGCACTAACGGTGATGCGATTGCTTCTTTAATCGCTTCGGCAAGTTGTCTCTTGCCGTCGTCAGTGGCGAGTTTAGCGGCATCCTGACGTGAGAACAGCAACAGCAAACGACTACGAACTTCTGGCAAATATTCGCTCAGTCTGGCACGCGTGACGTCATCTTTCAGACGCAGGGTGATGCCGATGTACAGCACACGATCCGCATCGCCCAGGTTTACCGTAAAGGTGTCAAGCGCGAAGAACACCGGTGCCGGTGGCGGTGGCGGGGCTTCTTGTTCCGCTTTCGCTTCCGTAGACGGATGCTGTTGCATACGCCAGTAACTATAGCCAGCAGTCGCGCATGCAGCGAGGGTGATTAACACCAATAGCGGGATCCAGATTTTACGCTTACGTTTTTTTTTGGTAATAGCGGTGTCAGTCATCTGATACGTGCTTCCTGTTAGGTACTGCTCATAGTCTGATTATCCCGTGTCCTGTCCGCGTCAAAGCGCGGAAAAGACGGGGATAATCATGCTACCTCTGGCGTTTAGGCAAAGATATCGACCGCACCATTACCGCGTGCCACCGATTGCAGACTTGCTGGCGCGATCAGCGACTCATCCTCTTCGGTCGTCAGATTGTTACTGCCACCTGTACGAGATGACTGCTGTTGCTGAGAAAAAGACTGTTGTTGCCCGGCGAAACTCTCGCTGCTGATGCTGCTTTGGCCCAGTTGAATGCCGTTCTCAGCCAGTGAGGTACGCAGCGTTGGCAGTGCGGCTTCCAGCGCCTGGCGAACATGACTGTGCGGTGACACCATCTGAATTTGCGCCAGATTATTATCATCGAGTTTCAGGGATATCTGTACCTGACCCAGATCTTCCGGGTGTAAACGCAGCTCTGCGCTCTGCTGACCCTGGCGGGTGAACATGGTGACATGCTGGCTAAGCGTCTGTTGCCATTCCGCGCTGCCTAACGGTGAGCTCAGGACGGCAGAGGAGACTGGTGCACTGGCTTGTGCCGAAGAGGCATTACTGATAACCGGTGCGATGCTGGCCGTGGTGTTGATGGTCATGGCGGCGTTATCTGCATCCTGTTTGGCTGCAGGAGCCTGCGCACTACCAAAAATACCTGCCTGCTGTTGCAGTTGTGCGTCATCACCGGTAGTGGTGGAAAGCGAGGTTACCTGTAGCGCACTATTGTCGCTATGACCTTTTTGCGCATTGCCTGCCAGCGCGGCGACATCACCCCCGATACGTTTGGTTGTACCCAGCGCACTGTTGGCGGCCGTTGCCACGTCGCTAGTCGATTTCGTCTGTGCCAGCTGCGTGGTTTGCTGATGCGGCAGCATGGTCATTAACGCACTGAGACCAGCCAGCTCTTCCTCGCTTAAATCGCTGCTATCATCATCCGTGGCGGTGTCGCTTTTGCCGAGTGCCGCAAGCACGCCGCTTTTGGTTTCCGGCGTCAGGCCGGATAACAGCGTTTGTACCTGGGTTTTGCTGTCAGTCGTCAGCGTATCGGTATCGGTTTTCGCCGTCTGGCGGGCAAGCAGGTCTGCCAGTTTTTGCGCAGCGGTTTGCGCATCGTCAGAAGACAACGCGCGTAAATTTTTCAGCGATTTGCTGCTGGTGGCTTGCAGATCGGCAAGGGTTAACGCGGTCTCGCTGTCCGCGCCTGTACCGGTTGCGGTTTTCCCGCCAAGGGCGCCTGCCAGCAGCGCCAGAAAATCTTGTGCCGTATCACCGCTGGTTTTGCTGGCGCCGGTTTGCACACCAGAGGTTGTATCCGCCTCTGTCGTAACCAATTTCTGCAAGCTGATCATTCAATTTTCCTCTGGGATGCGCGTTGTGCAAATTCATCCATTTTCTTTTGATCAAGACGGTTTTCCGCCAGTAGTGCGGCAGCGTTTTGTCTTTCCTGCAAAGTTTGCCATGCCTGCAGTCGTTGTTTTTTCTCTCGCCAGCAGTTCAATGCGGTGTCCACTTTTTCGGTCCACTGCATCAACTGCTGCCGATGCTGCTCAATGGCTTTCTCCAGCGTTTGAATAAACTGCTGATAGTTTTGCCAGCGCTGGGCTCCGATCCCCTGACTCATATCGTTATTCAGGTTGTTGCGGTATTCATGCTGATAATCCATCAGCATTTTTAGCTGCTCTTCCGCTTGCTGGCAACCGCGACGCATTTCACCCAATTTCAGGGCTGCGTCGTCAACTTCTTTCTCTGCCAAATCCTTTAGCGTCGTTAATGCGCTGTTCTGCGTCATGTTCGTCGCTCTCCCACTGCGTTATGCGTCCGGGAAAATTAGCTCAAGGGCCTGTATGGAATCTTCCCACCCGGCACGTTCGAAAATGCCTTGCTGCAAAAAGGCTTCAAGCTGCGGCCACAATGCGATGGCTTTATCCAGCATCGGGTCGCTGCCTCGCGCATACGCGCCAACGCTCACCAGATCGCGGTTACGCTGGAAGCTCGACAGCAGCTGTTTGAAATTTCGTACTCTGGCGTAATGCTTTTCAGTAATCAGGGCCGTCATGGCACGGCTGATGGACGCTTCAATGTCGATAGCAGGGTAGTGACCTGCTTCTGCCAGACGGCGAGATAGTACAATGTGTCCATCAAGGATCGCGCGCGCCGAGTCGGCAATAGGATCCTGCTGGTCATCCCCTTCGGTCAGGACGGTATAGAACGCGGTGATGGAACCGCCGCCGCTAATTCCGTTGCCTGCGCGTTCTACCAGTGCCGGTAATTTAGCAAAGACGGACGGTGGATAACCTTTGGTGGCTGGCGGTTCACCGATAGCCAGCGCGATTTCACGCTGGGCCATCGCATAACGCGTCAGGGAATCCATAATCAGCAGCACGTGCTGACCGCGATCGCGGAAATCTTCCGCAATGCGCGTGGCGTAGGCAGCGCCCTGCATACGCAATAAAGGGGAAACATCCGCTGGTGCGGCGATCACGACCGAACGTGCACGGCCATCGGCACCGAGGATATTTTCGATAAAATCTTTAACTTCGCGGCCACGTTCGCCGATAAGCCCAACTACGATAACGTCGGCCTGGGTATAGCGGGCCATCATGCCTAACAGGACGCTCTTACCCACGCCGGAACCTGCAAACAGGCCCATACGCTGACCACGGCCTACTGTTAACAAGGCGTTGATCGCGCGCACGCCGGTATCCAGTACATGTTCAATCACGGTACGCTGTAGTGGGTTGAATGGCTGGGTTATCAGGGCGCCGGTTTCACCGGTATCCGGTGTCGGCATGCCGTCCAGTGGTTTGCCGCTACCGTCCAGCACGCGGCCGAGGAGGGCAGGACCAAGGGGCAACTGTTTGCTGCTTTGCAAACCGTCGCCAAGGATATTTTTCGCATACACGCGCGCGCCGGGCAGAATACCTTCGACTTCTTCGAGTGGCATCAGGAACAGGCGATGGCCGTTAAAGCCGACAACTTCGCTTTCCACTTCCTTGGTTTCGCCGTTATCCATACGCTCAATCACGCAGGTTGCGCCCAGAGGGAGTTGCAGACCGGTCGCTTCCAGCACCAGACCGGTAGCACGCGTCAAACGACCGTAACGACGCACGGACGGCAGTTGCGCCATACGGGCCTCGAAATTGTCGAGCGAAGTCAGCCATCGGTTCAGACGTGCAGTCATCAAACGACTCCCGGTGCCGCAAGACGGCACAGTTCCTGCCAGCGCGTTGCCACGCTGGCGTCGAGATCGCCCTCATCCGCAGAGACTTTACAGCCGCCTGGGTGCAGGGTCGGGTCACCGCGCAGACGCCAGCCGTGCAGGCTAAGCGTTGCGCCAAGCATCTCTTCTACGCGCTGCAAATCATCAGGGTGCACGCGCAGCTGCGGTTTGCCGCTGAACAAGGGTTCTTGTTGCAACAGCTGTTGAATCTGTTTAATCAGCGCATTGTTATCCACGCACGCGGACTGGCCAATCACCTGACGTGCGGCTTCAAGCGCCATTTGCATCAGGCGGGAGGCAATGACGCTGTCCAGCGCATCCAGGGTGTACTGGAACTCGCTAACCAGTTGCTGCATGCGGGCATTAACGGGTGCTTGCTGTTGGCGAGCCTGGTTCAGACCGTTTTCGTAACCCTGGGAGAGGCCTTCTTGATAACCTTGCTCCTGGCCTTTTTGTCTACCTTCTGCCAAACCTGCATTATAGCCTGCTTCGTGCGCCTGCATTTGTATCTGTGCCATCTGCTGTTGCAGCTTTTGTTCAGCAGATTGTTCGTCTTCAACGTCTACATGCGGCTCATCGCTATCGGACAACGCAGCGATAAACTGAGGTACCGGAACAGCAAGGTCTTCTGGCTTCCAGACCTTCCACGGCAATTCATTAGACATAGGTATCCTCGCCGCTGCCAATTACCATCTCGCCGGTCTCGGCCAGACGACGAACAATAAGCAGGATGGCTTTCTGCTCGTTTTCCACCTGAGACAGACGGACCGGGCCACGGTTGGCAAGGTCGTCGCGCAGGATATCCGCCGCACGCTGCGACATGTTGCGCAGGAATTTGTCGCGCAGCGGTGCTTCGGCGCCTTTGAGCGCGACAAGCAGGGATTCGGAATCCACTTCCTGCAGCAGGCGTTGGATACTGCGGTCGTCCACATCCACGAGGTTTTCGAACAGGAACATCTCGTCGATAATTTTCTGTGCCAGCTCGCCGTCGAACTCGCGAACGGCGGTAATAACGGCTTCTTCCTGCTGCGTTTTCATCAGGTTGATGATTTCCGCCGCGGTTCTCACGCCGCCCATTTTGCTGCGCTTGAGGTTCTGACCGTCGAGCAGGTTGTTCAGTACTTCGGTCAGCTCTGCCAGCGCGGCTGGCTGTACGCCGCCGAAGGTGGCGATACGCAACATGACGTCATGGCGTAAACGCTCATCAAACAGCGCAAGAACATCGGCAGCCTGGCCACGTTTGAGGTGAACAAGGATGGTGGCGATAATCTGCGGGTGCTCGTCGCGAATAAGGTCGGCGGCACTCTGCGGTTCCATAAAGTTAAGTGTCTCGATGCCGCTGGTGGTATCGCGGGTCTCAAGAATATCTTCCAGCAGGCTGGCAGCACGCTCTTCGCCGAGCGCTTTGACCAGCACCGTGCGCAGGTAGTCGTTGGCGTTGATGTTCAGCGCCGCGAACTGCTCTGCTTCGGCCTCAAATTCCTGCAACACTTCCGTTAATTGCTTATTGGAGAACTGGCGCATGCCTGCCATCGCGGTACTGAGATGCTGTACCTCCCGTTGTGACAGGTGCTTGAACACTTCCGCTGCACGGTCTTCGCCAATGGTCATCAGCAGAATGACGCTTTTATCGGTGCCGGTAAGGGCGGCTGCATTATTGCTCATTTTCAGTACTCATCCACTGGCGAATGACCAGCGCCACGACGCGCGGATCGTTGTCTGACATCTCACGAATGCGTTGGCTCATCACTTCGGCACTCAGACGCTGGTTGCTACGACGCTGCTGGAGCTGCTCATCTTTGCTGAGACGAACTTCAACGGATTCTTCTATTTCAGCACGGGCACGCTGCGCTTCCTTGATGGCTTTCGCCTCTTCCTGACGACGAACCACGTGCGGGCGGACACCCTTACGCCACAGCAGCCAGGCAACGATAAGTACCAGCAACCAGCGACCTGCAGCCAACATCTGGTCGATGAAGCTCTGCTGTTGCCAGAACGGAAGCTGGCCACCCACATCGTCGGTAGCGTTGAACGGTGAGTTCACTACGTTCAGCGTATCGCCGCGTTTTTCTGTGTAGCCCATGGCCTCACGGGTCAGGTCTTCAATCTGCTTAAGCTGATCTGCGGTCAACGCTTGGGTTTTACCATCCGGCAGTGTGCGATAGTTCACGACCACAGCAACGGACAGACGCTGAATATCACCGACGTTCATTTTGGTGTGACGAATAGTGCGGTCTACTTCGTAGTTCGCGGTTTCGTTACGGGTGGTATTGCGCGGTATCGTGTTGTTTGCGGTAGATGCCGTTTGTTGACCGTTCTGATTCTGCTGTCCGTTCTGCTGACCATTCTGCTGGTTTGCAGGCGGTGTGGTGATCGGTGCAGCATTGGCCGGAGCGGGCTGGTTAGACAGTGCGCCCGGTACACCACCCGGGTAGCTACCGCCAATCTGCTCACTTTCATTGGTCTGACGAGAGCGCAGAACCGCCTGAGAGGCATCGCCATTCGGCTGATACTGCTCTTCGGTTTGTTCTTTGTTGGCGAAATCAATCTGCGCGGTAACCTGTGCATGGACGTTCCCGTTACCGACGATGGGTGCGAGGATTGCTTCAATACGGCGCTGTACACGGCTTTCAACATCACCTGCGTATTTCAACTGCGCATCGTTCAGGTCGCGACCGGCGGTGTTGGACTGGGTTAACAGACGCCCACTCTGATCAACAACGGTGACGTTACCCGGCGGCAGGCCAGCAACAGCGCTGGAGACCAGGTGAACTACCGCCGATATCTGGCCGTCGTCCATGGCGCGGCCCGGAGCAAGGTTGACCGTGATAGAGGCAGACGGTGATTTTTGCTCACGAACGAATAAGGACGGTTTTGGCATCGCGAGATGGACACGCGCGCTCTTTACCGGGCCCAGTGTTTCAATCGTACGGGCAAGTTCACCTTCCAGCGCACGCTGGTAGTTGACCTGCTCGCTAAACTGGCTGATACCAAATTTTTCCTGGTCCAGCAATTCAAAACCCACAGCGCCGCCTTTCGGCAGCCCCTGCTGTGCGAGGCGCAGACGCAGTTCGTGAACTTTGTCTGCCGGAACCTCAAGCGCCCCACCGTTCTCAGCAAAACGGTACGGAATGTTCATTTGGGTTAACTGCGTAACGATAGCCCCGCCGTCCTGGTCGGAGAGGTTGCTATAAAGGGTGCGGTAGTCCGGGCTTTTTGCCCACAGTACCATAGCGACGACGATAGCAACGGCTGCAGCAGCCGCCACCATTAATGGGATCTTGGGGTTCGCGCGCAAGCGGTTGAGCCACTCCAGAGATTTATTCTGTGGTGCAGAAGTTGCAGTCGCACTCATTGCGCACCTCGTAACTCAGGGTGGATGTTGTTATTTGAGTAGTGAAACAAAACAGACTCCCGGATCGGCAAACTCGACATTTGTCCATTAATATGGCTATGCCATTATTTGATGATTCAGAATTTTCTATGCCTCAAATAACCTGGTTTTTTGTCGTTATTTACCGCCATTATCTTATTGACGAGCTGGTAACCTTATCCGTGTATCAAACCATCCGGGGATAATTCATGGCAATTCAGGGTATAGAAGGCGTTGTCAGCCAACTGCAAGCAACGGCAAGTTTGGCGAAAAATCAAAGCGTTGATAGCGCTGACAGCGTTCAGTCGGTGAGTTTTGCCGGGCAACTGCACGCGGCGCTGGACCGAATCAGCGATACGCAGAACGCTGCGCGCGAGCAGGCAGAAAAATTCACCCTCGGCGAACCGGGCGTGGCGTTGAATGACGTAATGACCGATCTACAGAAATCATCCATTTCGCTGCAGATGGGTGTTCAGGTGCGAAATAAACTCGTGACTGCGTATCAGGACATCATGAATATGCAGGTTTAGCTTTTTGGGTGACAGCCCCGTTTGGGGCAGTCACTTTTTTTGTCGAATATCTTTCGACGAGCTGTCCTTTGCCCACCGTACTCTCTTACTTCTGAATCAAATAGCGAATCGTTGGCCCATCCTGCTGAATATCCAGCACCGTATAGCCATGGTTTCGTGCATCCACCGGTATGTTGTTGATGGACTGCGGACAATCGCTGACCACTTCCAGAATTTCACCTTTTTTTAGTTGAGGCAGCGCTTCCAGTGTGGCGACCGCCGGGTAAGGGCAGGGTTCACCCGTCATATCCAGACGGTAATCGGGTACGATGTTCATGCTGTCTCCTTAATTGCCGCCCGCGATGCGCGGCGAAAGAACTGTTTTTCCCAGCCAATAACCAACAGCAGGGCGATAAGCAGCAGGGCGTAGGTCACCAGCAGGCCGCCGAGCGGACCGAAGGTTTTCAGCAGGTTCACTTTATCCCAACTGGTGGCGAGTGCAGGGGAGAGGTCATCCCAGAAATACGCGAGAAGGGTTGAACCAATAACGTTGCCCAGACCGACCCACCAGTAATGCACCTGGCCTTCGACGGCACGGTACATCCAGCCGGTTTCACACCCGCCTGCCAGCACAATACCAAAGCCAAACAGCAGCCCGCCGAGTACGGCATTCGGGCCGGCCCACATGATTTTTGCTTCCACGCCCAGCTGTACGTAACTGAAAATACCGATCGCACTGGCGGCCATGCCGAAAATAATTGCTTTCGCCATCAGCGTGCGGCCGGTGATCCACATATCGCGGAACGCGGAAGTAAAGCAGATCTGCGCGCGTTCGATCAGTAGACCAAAGCCAACGCCGAACAGCATTGCAAGTCCCAGTTTGGGTTGGTTCATGGCCGTCAGCAGCGCCCAGCCGATCATGCCAGCGAAGATCAACATCCCAAGACGAAAACGGCGCCGCGCCTGATCGGCATTTTGGGTGAGCGGTGATGCCGCGGAGACTTTCTGCATTTTGACCGGGACGCGAAACATTGGAAGCAGGGTAAAACGTGCGCCCATCCACGAACCGATAGCCGTAGCGACGGCAAAAAACCAGGCGTGCAGGGAGAACTGAGGAATACCGGTAAAGAAGGCCGCCAGATTACACCCCATCGCCAGACGCGCACCGAAACCGGCGATAATGCCGCCAACAATCGCCTGAACGATCCGGATCCGGTGCTGCGGCAGGCGCAGTTTCACGTTGTTTGCCCACAGCGCAGCAGCCAAACAGCCGCCGAACATGCCGATAATCATCATGCCGTCGATGCGGGTCAGGGGCGTGCCATCAAGATGAATGAGTTTAAAGTATCCCCACTCTTCGGCGTGCACCCCTGCCAGTTGCAGGAGTTGCCCGCCCCAGCGGGTAAATTCGCCCGTCACCGCCCAGAAAGTACCGGTGATGCCGAAGTAGTAGGTGGAAAGAATCCCTGCTGCGATAACCGCCGGAATCGGCGACCAGAATTTGATGAGAAAGGTGGTTTTAAAGTGTTGCCATGACATGGTTTTAGCCTCTGAACTCAGAAGGATCCAATGAACTTTGAGCCGGATAATGTCCGGGAGGCGCATATTACCTGGTTTTTATGAAACTTAACCCGGAGTGGGTCAAAACAATCACCGTAATAATGAAAATGTGGTGATGGAGGGCGTTTAGTGCCAAAATTATTCGATTGGTGAATGCGGGAAAGATGATGAAAAAACAATTGATTATTGGCGCAATGCTGGCCTTGAGTGGTTGCGTTCAGGTGGATGATTTTACATCGGCAGTTAAGCATCCGGCCCCGGAAGGGTTAGCGGGTAACTGGCAGACGGTGGGGCCGCAAAGTAAGCTGGTCAGCCCGGAGGCCATTGCCTCGCTTATCATTACGCCGCAAGGGGATACGCTGGATTGCCGTCAGTGGCAGCGCGTGATTGCCGTACCGGGTAAGCTCATGCCCAGAGACGATGACTGGTACAACGTCACGCAGCAGCGCGATCTCTATCGCCTCGAACGTGATGGCACCAGCCTGGTATATGACGGCATGACGTTGCGCCGTGTTGATAAGCCAACCGTTGAGTGTACGCAGGCGCTGGCGAAGAAGACGGTTATCGGTGTGAAGCCCTGAATAAAGATGCATGATCATATGGCGGGCTGAGGATTGCCGCCGTCAGGGTAGTACCGATGGGAGGTCTGGCAAAAGGTGGGATTGTTCATCTTCCGTGCTCCAGAAGTCGCGTCATTGGACTTCTGGAGTATGGAAGAAAACCATAAGATTCGCGGTTACTGATTTAAATTATTCGGGAACAAAATTTTGCCAGACAAATTACCGTAAGCTGCGGTCAGAGACTGCTGCTTACCTGTTTTATCAATCAGGTGGCGCAGCTCTTCCATCCGGTGCTGGAGCAGCACCTTCAATTCAGCTTCGTTTGACAACACCATCCCCAGCAGCTCTTTAGCCTGCTGAGTTTGCAGTTTGTTGCCTGGAGAAATCGGATTGCGGGCTATACTCTCGACAAGCTGTACGTAGTTGACTTCCTGTTCAATCAATTCATCCCATTTACCTGAATGGGCGAGATTTAGCATGGTGATGCTGAGAGCATGCAACGCATGCCAGTCGGTAAGAGATGGGATGAAGTTAGTCATCAACGCATGTCCTGGTGAGTAGAAGCCGATGAGCCAATTTGTTTCCACGCATCGGCGATATTGTTCAGCAGTCCCTCTACCTCGATGATGCCTTCTACGTCGTTATGCAGATTTGACTGTAACAAACGGCGCACCATATAGTCGTAAAGCGATGCCATATTTTGGGGAAGATCTCCCTCAACTTCCATGTCCAGCCCTGCCTTGAGACCGTTTTCTATAATGCTGATAGCATGAGAAAGCGCCTGGCCTTTCGATACCAAATCCCCCTGTTCGAGGAACAGTCGGGCCCTGACGAGGGCACTGCGTGCCCCGTCAAAAAGCATGACAATAAGCTGGTGCGGGTTAGCGCTCATAACAGCGCTCTCAAGCCCAACTTTTTGGTAAGAAGTAGCACCACTTTGGCTATACATATCAAATCCTTAACTGCTGGAAGAACTAAATTGTTGCGTTAAGTAGGTTGCGGTACTGTTTAACTGGCTCACCAGCGTGTCGAGCGCAGTAAACTGAGACTTGTAACGCGCCATGGTTGCTTCAATTGTCGCTTCCATATCGGTATAACGCTGATCCAATGTCTTGATGGTTTTGTTAATACCATCCTGCGCATTTTGAATAACACCCGCTTTGCCGGTTGCGGTGCTCAGCATTGACGTCAGCGTGTTATTCATCTTGGTAGCCAGACCGGTGGTTGAACCGTCACCGACAAAATAAGCCTGAACAGACTCCGGGTTATCCGTTAACGCTTTCGCTAATTTGTCGGAATCTACCGTCAACGTACCGGTTGAGCCATCGGAACCGGTTACCGGGTTCTGGGTAATCCCAAGCTGAGCGAGAATCTTGTAGTTCCCGCTCTGACTTTGTACATCGGTCAGCAGTGAACGCAACTGAGACTGAATTGAACGCACGTTTGAGTCACCCAACAACGCCCCGTTGCTGTCCGACTGGCTGTCAGAGCCTGCATCGACCGCAACATATTTCGTTACGCTGGCGATGGTGGACTGCAGCGAGTTATACGCGGTCACCCAGTTGTTGATTGCCGTGGTGTTGGCGTCAGTTGCACGACCTACATCCAGCGTTTCATCTGCTGTACTTTTTGACTTAAGCGTCAGCGTCACGCCCGGCAATGCGTCAGTAATCGTGTTGCTTGAACGTTCAATGTCAACGCCGTTAATAGAGATCTTCGCATTTTGCGATGCGGTCTGAACGCTCAGCGCAGTGGTCGTGCTGTCATGACCAATCTTCTGTTGCAGCGTGTCATCACCAGTAACGGTGACCGTCATGTCGTAATCGGTACCGGTCGATTTTGATGTCAGCATCAGGCGGTAATCGCCATCATTTGCCTTCATTACGGTTGCCGTGACGTCACCACCGGCTTTGTTTATCGCATTTGCGATACCCGTCAGAGAAGTATCGGAATCCGACAGCTTCACCGTCAACGGCGTCTTGTCCCCTGCCTGGGTAATCGTGATGGTACGTGTGTTGTCAGTGGTCGTGCCGCCCAGCTGTGTGGTATTGCTGGCAATACTGGATGACATCAGTACTTGCGCTTTCGCCACCTGACTTACGTTAACAGCATAAGTTCCTACGGTCGCATCACTGGTCGTGGTGGCGGAGAACGAGGTGTTAGTGCTATTAACTGTTGTCGAGTTCCATGTAGATGTCTTACCCAACGCCGCTGTTGCGGTTTGCAGGCTGGTTAAGGCACTTTGCAACTTACCATACGCGCTTAACTGAGCGGTATATGTGGTCTTCTCGTTGGTAATCGTTGTCAGCTTGGTGTTTTCGGCTGTTTCCAGGTTGTTGTACAACGTGGTTAGATCCAGACCGGAACCTACACCAAGGTTACTAATAGAAGCCATGTCTGTTTTCCTTTGCGTCTTGTGTGTAACTTGACTCTCTATCGGCAACCTCAGAAAAAAGTTTACACATCGTATGAAAAAATAATCGACAGAAAAGCGAGAGCTGTTTGCGGTAAATAAGAGGATTGTAGAAGAGAAAATCCACCATGAGTAGGTGGATTTTTGAGCTAAAAAGTGGATTTAAAAATTTTAAATCCTTTAAAAACATCAATATAAAATTTTTTGACGATTATTTCTAAAGTCCTTCGAAGATGCGCCGATACCCTTGTTGACGGTGAGAGACGCCGTAAGTGTTAGGCACCGACCCTAAATCAATTTTTGAAGGAAAGTAATTATGGCAGTTATCAATACTAACCTGTTGTCACTGACTACTCAGAACAACCTGAACAAATCTCAGTCTGAGCTGGGCACTGCTATTGAGCGTCTGTCCTCCGGTCTGCGTATCAACAGCGCAAAAGATGATGCGGCTGGTCAGGCAATCTCCAACCGTTTCACTTCAAACATCAAAGGCCTGACTCAGGCTTCTCGTAACGCGAACGACGGTATCTCTATTGCTCAGACCGCCGAAGGTTCTCTGAACGAAATCAACAACAACTTGCAGCGTATCCGTGAGCTGGCAGTTCAGGCTCAGAACGGTACCAACTCCGGTTCCGACATCGACTCCATCCAGTCTGAAGTTAACCAGCGTCTGGACGAGATCAACCGTGTTGCAAGCCAGAGCCAGTTCAACGGTATCAAAATCCTGGCTGGTTCCAACTCTTCAACTACTATTTCTATCCAGGTTGGCGCGAAAGATGGCGAGAAAATCGAAATCACCATCTCTGGCAACAGCGGCTGGAACAAATACAGCGCAACAGGTACCGACGGTGTTACTTCCGGCCTGGCTTCTGGTGAAAGTCGTAGCGTCAAAACTAAAGGCTTCGACGTTCTGTCCTCCAGCGTTCTGGCTGACATCGACAATGCACTGAAAGCTGTTGATACTCAGCGTTCAGACCTGGGTGCGATTCAGAACCGCTTCGATTCCGCCATCTCCAACCTGAACAACACCGTGACTAACCTGTCCGCAGCTCAGTCCCGTATTCAGGATGCAGACTACGCGACCGAAGTTTCTAACATGAGCCGTGCGCAGATTCTGCAACAGGCTGGTACCTCTGTACTGACTCAGGCTAACCAGGTTCCTCAGTCTGTACTGTCCCTGCTGAGTTAATAATACGCTTCAACGTGACATTGAAAACCAACCCTTCGGGGTTGGTTTTTTTTGTGCACAGAAAACCCCCAGCTAGGCTGGGGGTTCCGGAAAGCTTTCAGCTTTAAGTCAGTTATCAAAACC
>NZ_CBFFRL010000100.1:0-17297 GCF_965644215.1 Phytobacter sp. V69 | reverse complement strand
ACGGCCTCATTTCTCGCTGCCGTCCAGATCAGATGCATCGCTCTCTGGGCTAAAATCTTGTGACGACACTATCTAGCGATGTGCGCTCATCTTCTGCCAGGCAAGCGGCTGCGGTAAACAGCACGTCGGTTGAGGAGTTGATGGCGGTCTCGCAGGAGTCCTGTACGACGCCGATAATAAAGCCGACGGCCACCACCTGCATGGCGACGTCGGCTGAAATACCGAACATGTTGCAAGCCAGCGGAATGAGCAGCAGCGACCCGCCCGCCACCCCGGAGGCACCGCAGGCGCAGAGCGAAGCCACGACACTCAACAGCACCGCCGTGGGTACATCAACCGCTACCCCCAGCGTATGCACCGCCGCCAGCGTGAGCACGGTGATGGTGATCGCCGCGCCCGCCATATTGACCGTCGCTCCCAGCGGGATCGAAACGGCGTAGGTGTCTTTATCCAGTCCGAGCTTTTCACACAGCGCCATATTCACCGCCGAGCTGCGGGTGAAAAAAGCTGTCACACCACTTTCACGCAAACAGAGAAGCACCAGCGGATACGGGTTACGGCGGATTTTCACCCAGACCAGCAGCGGGTTAATCACCAGCGCGACCAGTACCATACAACCGACCAGCACCAGCAGCAGCTGTGCGTAGCCCCAGAGTGCGCCAAAGCCGGTTGTTGCAAGCGTTGAGGCCACCAGACCAAAGATGCCAAGCGGCGCAAAGCGAATCACCAGCGTGACCATAAACGTCACTGCGTTAGACAGATCGTTAAGCAGATTTTTGCTGGTCTCACTGCTGTGGCGCAGGGCAAAGCCAAGGCCAACGGCCCACACCAGGATTCCAATGTAATTCCCTTTGATCAGCGCATCGATCGGGTTTGCCACGATGTTCATCAGTAGTCCTTCCAGCACGCCGACAATGCCTGAAGGCGCGACGACATCGGTGGCGGCTGCCACCAGATGCAGGCTGGACGGGAACAGGAAACTGGCGACCACCGCCGTAAATGCCGCGGCGAAGGTGCCGATTACGTAGAGCAGCAGGATAGGGCGAATACTGATTTTTTGCCCCTGCTGATGATTTGCCACTGAGGCCATCACCAGCACCAGTACCAGAACCGGCGCCACGGCTTTTAGCGCACTGACAAACAGCGTGCCCAGCAGGCCAGCGGCGAGGGCGGTGCCCGGTGATAGCCAGCTCAGCAGGATGCCCAGTACCAGTCCGGCGAGAATTTGTTTGACGATATTGCCGCGCATCACGCGTTGCAACCATGTCGTAGCGGGTTGTGTTTGCATACCTTTTCCTTGGTTTTATTGGTGTTCCATTTTTTTAACGCAGAAGCAGTATAAGGAAATCAGGGTGGTGGGTGGATTTTCAGTGGGATGAGGGGATGGAATTCAGAAAAAGACAGGGGGTTGATGTGTACGCACCCGGAACAAAACGGCAAATAGACTATGTTGCAACGAGGGTATCCCGTTCACTTCTGGTTGATGGTGCATCTTTCATAAACGCGTCAGTGAACGTGCCAGGGCGGCTCAATCGCCACTGCCCTGGCGACCCGGGCTTCGGCGAGAAAATCGCCGCTGACGCGGCATTATTCGCCCCATCCCTTGGGCTCACCCCTTCGGGGTTAGCGCAGGCGCTATTCAAAATTGCTCCCGGCAATTTTGTCAGCTTATTCCGCCTGACTATCCCCTACGCCCGCGTCCATGCGGGCGGCCCCGGCCAGCCGTCAACGCTTCATCGATTTCCAGCCGGGCCAGGTCATCGCTGCCATTTCCTCATTCACCGGAACAGCATAGCCGCATTAAAAAAGTTACTCGACCCGCTCACGCTTATCGTTGCGATGGTTAACCCAGGCATTAATCAGCAGTGTGACCACAAGGATGCCGCCCACGATGCCAAGCGAGATGGCGATCGGGATATGGAAGAAATCGACAATCAGCATCTTGATACCGATAAACACCAGAATCACCGACAGACCGTATTTCAGCATCGAGAAGCGTTCTGCCACGCCTGCCAGCAGGAAGTACATCGCACGCAGGCCCAGGATCGCGAACAGGTTGGACGTTAGTACGATAAACGGGTCGGTGGTGACAGCAAAAATCGCCGGAATGCTGTCGACCGCAAAAATCACATCACTCAGTTCAACCAGAATCAGCACCAGCAGCAGCGGCGTGGCAAACAGCAGACCGTTCTTACGCACAAAGAAGCGCTCATTTTCGATTTTGTCCGTCATGCGCAGATGGCTGCGTAACCAGCGGACTAAAGGCTTATCGCCAATGCCGCCTTCATCTTCTTTTGCCAGCGCCATCTTCACGCCGGTGAACAGCAGGAAGGCGCCGAAGACATACAGCAGCCATTCGAACTGGGTGATAAGCCAGCTACCGGCGAAGATCATGATGGTACGCAGAACGATCGCGCCGAGCACGCCGTAGATCAATACGCGACGTTGCAGCGCAGCAGGTACCGAGAAGTAGCTGAACAGCATCAGCCAGACAAAGACGTTATCTACCGCCAGCGCTTTTTCAATCAGGTAACCGGTCAGGAATGCCAGCGCCTGGGTGTCGGCGACCGCGCGACCCTCGTTTTGTACCAGATACCACCAGAAGGCAGCGTTGAATAAGAGAGAAAGACTAACCCAAACCAGAGACCAGACGGCCGCCTGTTTCATAGACATCGTGTGCACGCCACGACGCCCCTGAAGCAGGAGATCGATAGCCAGCATGATAACGACAACAACGGCGAATCCGCCCCAGAGTAGCGGTGTACCGACAGTATTCATGTGAGATTCCTTAACACCTTACACTTCATCCTTCTGGCTGCCTCTTTGTTGGCTTCGACTGCTCACACCCGTCACTTACTTGAGTAAGCTCCAGGTGATTCTCAGTCTTGCCACCGCGACGCATCCAGAATGATTATGTGTATAAACAAAAACGGCTAACGTCGAAAGACGTCAGCCGCATGCTTTAGGTGCAATTGGATCCTCGCCTTTCGGCAAGGTCTCACTTACGTCACGTTAATGACGCCCGGCGACCGGATGCTTGTACCCGTTATATTTCGAACCGCTGCTACGTGACTGCAACTCGAAATCTTTAGGGTAGACGCATCGTAATGACGACCCACCGGCAACGAAGTTACTCCCCTTTGCTGGTAACAAAATATGACAGACCATTCGTCCTGTCAATGATCTGTAACATCTCTTTTACATACCTTTACGCTGGCTGTTCCACGCTCACATCATCTGCCGGGAACACCACGCCCGTCTGACGGCGGATTTCCGTCGACAGCTGCGCGGTAATCCGGCTGACCGCCAGGCCCGCATGGTTCACCTCATTCTGCTCGACCAGGCTGGCGAAGGTTTCCGCCTCGTACAACATGGTGTTGATATGCTGAGGCTGCGTCAGGTCCTGCGCTTTACCCCCGCGCGGCACGAAAGAGAGCTTCTGGCATTCGGAGATCTTCTCAATAACCAGTGAACCGGCTTCGCCCTGAATTTCGCTCGGCAGCACCGAGTCGCTCACTTTGGAGTGTTGCAGCGTGACGCTGAAATCACCGTAGTCGAGCACCGCCACGCCGTGGGCATCCACGCCGCTTTCCAGCAAACTGGCGGTGGCCTGCACACTTTTCGGTTCGCCCCAAAGCGCAACAGAAGCGGCCAGGACATAAAAACCGATATCCATAATCGAGCCGTTAGAGAACGCTGGGTTAAAGGTGTTCGGGTTTTCGTCATCCAGATAACGCTGGTAACGCGAAGAGTACTGGCAGTAGTTGAGAAACGCTTTGCGTACCTTGCCCGCTTTCGCCAGCGATTGTTTCAGCATTACAAAATTGGGCAGACTGGCGGTTTTAAACGCTTCGAACAGCACCACCTGGTTCTCTCTGGCACAGGCAATCGCCTCTTCCACTTCGCGCAGGTTCGACGCCAGCGGCTTTTCGCAAATCACATGCTTTTTGTGGCTGAGAAACAGCCGGGTTTGCGGAAAGTGCAGCGAGTTGGGACTGGCGATATACACCGCATCAATCTCATCGCTTTGCGCCATGGCGTCCAGCGAGGTAAACAGGTGCTCGACGGGGTAATCCCGGGAGAAATCCTGTGCCTGTTCAAGGCTGCGGGAGTACACCGCCGTGAGTTTATATTTGCCCGTTTCATGGGCGGCATCGACAAACTGGCGGGTGATCCAGTTTGTGCCAATGACAGCAAAACGTATCATTAAGCGAGTTCCTTTAACTGAGCACTGTCTGGCAATGTAGCACGATGCGCGGAGAGGAAAAAAGATTCATCTCCCGGTTATGGAAGACGTCTCGCATGTCACTCTTTTTGCTAAAAAAGATGCAGTCCGGCAATGCGATCCAGCGCGCGTTGCAAGGCATCATCTCCCGCCGTCAGGCTAATGCGAATAAACCCCTCTCCACCCTGACCAAAGCCCACGCCGGGGGCGACCAGCACGTGCGCTTCCTGCAATAGCATCTGGGCAAATTGCTGTGAGCTAAACGCGGGCGGTACCGCAAGCCAGAGGAAAAAGGTGCCTTGTGCTTCGCGTACCGGCCAGCGTAGCGCCGCCAGCCGGTGCAGCACTCGCTCGCGGCGCTGATGGTAAACCGCCACCAGTTGCGCCAGGCGCTCAGCGGGCAAGGAGAGCGCCGTCACCGCCGCATCCTGAATCGCGCCAAACACAGTGCTGTAGCTGTGGGTATGCAATTTTTTAAATGCTTTAATAATCGAGGC
Organism: Phytobacter sp. V69; assembly: GCF_965644215.1. Lineage (NCBI taxonomy): Bacteria > Pseudomonadati > Pseudomonadota > Gammaproteobacteria > Enterobacterales > Enterobacteriaceae > Phytobacter > Phytobacter sp. V69. Next base: position 12,575 of record NZ_CBFFRL010000100.1, on the reverse strand, counting down.
ATTGCCGACCGCAAAACCAAAACGCCAGCCCGCCATATTAAAGGTCTTCGAGAAGGTGTAGGTTTCAACTCCCCATGCTTTCGCGTCAGGCTGAGAGAACAGGCTCAGCGGGGTATCCGTGCTGTTGCTGCCAATGGCCGCATAGGCAAAATCATGCAGGATCGGCACGTGATAACGCCTGGCAAATTGCAGCGCGCTGGCAAACAGCTCCGGGGTGGCCAGCGCACCCGTTGGATTATGCGGATAGTTGAGCACCACCAGCCCGGCGTTGTCGGCCACCTCACCCGGCACGTCGTTGAAATCGGGCAGGAACTGGTTTTCGGCGTGCAGCGGCAGGCCGAAAAAACGTGCCTGCGACTGTAGCGCCGCCGAGCGGTAAATGGGGTAGCAGGGGTCAGTTGAAATCAGGTACTGCCCTGGGCTGAGTACCGCCCGTGGGATCCCGCCTACGCCAATGTGCGAGCCCTGAAACACCGCCACTTCGCTATCCGGATCCAGCTCCACGCCGTAATGGCGGTAATAAAAGTCGGCAATCGCCTGGCGGACCTGCGGTTTACCCCAGAATGAGGGATAGCCGTGGTTTTCGCTTCGCTGAATAGCCGCCTGCAACGAGGCGACCACTTCCGGCGGCGTGGGTTGATCCGGGCTTCCGCTTGAGAGATCGATCAGCGGCAAATCGGGGGTATTCACCTGGGCGGCGAGCTTTTCCAGTACACTAAATAAATTCTCTTCCAGCGCATCGACCAGCGGTGAAGCATTAAAATCAGGCATGGTGTTCTCGGATGTATTTATCAATATACTTTCCATCTTTAATTTATTTTTCTGCATTGTCTAAACAACAAAATTAGCTATTCATTGCTGTTTTTTGGATATGTATTTTCTGATTATATTTATGACAAAAAAGCAAAATGAAATCCGGGAATGCGACTTACAACGCACAGTCGGCTGTGATTTAATCGATTTTAATTGCACACCAACGGGAAAAATGCGTTATGAAAAAGCCAGTTGTATTGGGTTTTGTCTTTGCTCTGTTGTCATCGTCTTCTTTTCTGGCTACAGCGCAGGATAATATTATTCGTGTCGGTTTTAACCCAGGGCCTTATAAAGAACAATTTGAAAAAGGCGTCGCCCCTTTTCTGATTAAGAAAGGCTACAAAGTCGAATATAAAGATTTCAGCGATGGTATTCAGGTAAACGACGCGGTTGCGCGCGGCAATATCGAAGCCAATATCATGCAGCACCCGGTGTATCTGAAATCGGTGAACGAACGTCTGGGCATCGACAATATCGGTATCGTCCAGGTGCCAACACCGCCGATGGGGCTGTACAGCGGCAAAATCAAAGAGCTGAAAACCCCGGCGCAAGGCACAGTGATTTCTGTTCCTAATCAGCCACCTAATGAATATCGTGCCCTTCTGGTGCTGCAAAGTCTCGGCTGGGTAAAACTCAAGCCAGACAGCGATCCGGCCACCTTCTCGCAGCGCAATATCCTTGAGAACCCGTACAAAATTGTCCTTAAAGAGATGGATAACGCGCAGCAGGTCCGTGCGTTGCCAGACGTGGATTACGGTTTGATTCAGGGTAACTTTGCCGTTTCCAGCGGCCTGAAACTCAATTCGGCATTGCAGCTTGAAACCCCGGTGAGTCAGTTTATTAACGTCGTGACCATCGCCGGTAAAAATAAAGATGCGCAGTTTGCCAAAGATATTGTTGCCGGGTATCAATCAGCTGATTTCAAAAATTATATTCTGACCCATGAGCAATATAATGGTTATCTGCTGCCTGAATATTTGAAATGAACAACGCAATGATTGAATTTCGCCATGTCAGCAAAACATTCTCCAGAAAAGGGGATCCGGTTCTGGCATTGAAGGATATTAACCTCAGCATTAGTAAGGGCGATATTTTCGGGATTATTGGTTATAGCGGTGCAGGGAAAAGTACCTTGCTACGTTTAATCAATCGTCTCGAATCGCCAAGCCAGGGTGAGGTGGTGATTAATGGCGACGTGTTGCAGGAATTTAGCGGAAAACGTCTGCATGCCATAAAGAAAGATATTGGTATGATCTTTCAGAATTTTAATTTGCTGAATTCGAAAACAGTTTTCCATAACGTGGCCATTCCGCTCATTTTGCAGGGGCGTGATAAGGCGTTTATTCAGGCCCGGGTCACCGAGTTGCTGGAATTCGTCAATCTCAGCGACAAGGTGCACAGCTTCCCGAACGAGTTGTCGGGCGGGCAAAAACAGCGTGTCGGTATCGCCCGCGCGCTGGCGACCAACCCGTCAGTCCTGTTGTGCGATGAAGCGACATCGGCGCTTGATCCCCATACCACGGTACAGATCTTACTGCTGTTGCAGGAGATCAACCGCCGCTATGGCATCACTATCGTGCTGATTACCCACGAAATGTCAGTTATTCAGAAAATCTGTAACAAGGTCGCGGTGATGCAAAACGGCAGTATCGTGGAGCAGGGCGAGGTCTTTAGCCTGTTTGCTCAGCCGCAGCATCCGGTCACCGCCAGCTTTGTGCAGTCGGTGATCCACGACGCGCTGCCGGAGCGCGTCTCTTCTGTGCTGCAACGGGATAACGGTGCGCAGGCTCTGCGCCTCGAATTTGTTGGCGCAACGGCGCAGCAGCCCATCATCAACCGCATCATCAAAGACTATGCCATTGAGGTGAATATCCTTTTTGCCAGCATGTCCGAAGTCCAGAGCCGCATTCTGGGGTTCATGATCGTGCAGATCCTCGGCGAGCCGGAGCAGACCGATAGCGCCATTGCCCATCTTCGCGACGCAGGAGTGAAAATCACCCATGTTTGAGTTTATTGACACCGCTGTCACTGGCGATCAATTCCTGCTGGCGCTGCACGACACCCTGGTGATGATTGCCGTTTCGCTGGGCTTTGGTTCGCTGCTTGGCATTCCATTAGGCATTGTGCTGGTGGTGTGTCGTCCTGGCGGCATCCTGCCCAACCGTTTTGTGCATCAGGTGCTAAACCCGACGATCAACGTAGTCCGCTCGCTGCCGTTTATCATTTTGCTGATCACTATTTTACCCTTCACCCGTCTGGTGGTCGGCACCACCATCGGTACCGCGGGCGCGATTGTGCCGCTGATTGTCTTTATTGCGCCTTACATCTCGCGGCTGGTGGAAAGCTCGCTGCTGGAGGTGGACGAGGGCATTCTCGAAGCCGCCGACGCCATGGGTGCCACCACCTTACAGACCATCTGGCACTTTATGCTGCCGGAAGCCGCGTCATCGCTGATTCTGGCCCTTACCACCGCCACCATCGGCCTGCTGGGCGCCACCGCCATGGCCGGAACCGTGGGCGGCGGCGGGATCGGCGATTTGGCCATTACCTACGGATACCAGCGCTTTGACGCCTTTGCCACGCTGGTCACTGCGCTGGTGCTGATTGTGATTGTTCAGCTTATCCAGACCCTCGGAACCCGCTTTGCTCGCCGTATTCGCCGCGAGTGAGGCTGCTCTTTCATTTATCAGGAGATTAACATGCCAGTTGTAGAGAGCTTTACCCTCGACCACACCAAAGTCAAAGCCCCGTATGTCCGCGTGGCCGGTTATGAACGCCACAAATTGGGCAGCGTGGTGCAAAAGTTCGATTTACGTTTCCTGCAGCCCAACGTGGATGCCATTCCCACTGCGGCGCTGCACACCCTGGAACATCTGCTGGCGTTTGGCCTGCGCGAGGAGCTGGAAGGGGTTATCGATATTTCGCCAATGGGCTGCCGTACCGGTTTCTACCTGATCCTGTGGGATGAGCACGATCCGAAAAATATTGCCGCCGCGCTGACCCGCGTCCTGCAACGCGTGGTAACCGCCACCGATGTGCCTGCGGTGACGCCGCTGGCCTGCGGCAACTATCGCGACCACTCGCTGTTCTCCGCCCAGGAGTACGCGAAGCTGGTGCTGGACGCGGGCATCAGTGACGACCCGTTTCGGGCCTAAGCGATGATTGCCCTCGATTTCAGCGGCCAGACCGCCGTGGTGACGGGCGGTTTGCAGGGGATTGGTAAAGCCATTGCGGAACTGTTGCATCGGGGCGGCGCGAACGTGGTGATCGGCGATATTGCCGCCCGAGCGCGGGAGCAAACGGCCCGCCAACTGGTGCTGCGTACCGATGTGGCTTCTCGCGAACAGGCCCATCAGCTGATTGAGGCCGCCGTGGAGACCTTCGGCGGCGTGGATATCCTGGTCAACAGCTGCGGCGTCTCGGCGATGAGTACGGTAACGCAGATGAGCGATGCCGACTGGCAGCGGATTCTGGACGTCAACGTCAAAAGCATTGGCTATCTGGCGGAGGCGGCCATCCCGCTGATGAAAGCCAAAAGCGGTGGTCGCATCATCAATATCGCTTCGCAGGCGGGCAAAAATGGCTACCGGCTGATGGGTCAGTATGTGGCGTCGAAACATGCGGTGCTCGGCCTGACCAAAGTGATGGCCATTGAGCTCGCCCGCGACAACATCCTGGTCAACGCGGTGTGCCCCGGCATTGTCGAGACCGAGATGAAGTGGCGCGAGCGTCGCGAAGGCGCGGAGCTGCGCGGCATGACGCCGGAGGCGATTTATGCCGAAGACTGTTCGCAGGTTTTGCTGGGACGCACGGCGCAGCCCGCCGAAGTGGCGGGCGTGGTGGCGTTTCTGGCCAGCCCGCTGGCGGCCTATATGACCGGGCAGGCGATTAATGTTACCGGTGGGATGACGATGCACTAAAAACCTGCCCATCAGGCAATGCCGGATGGCGGCTAACGCCTTATCCGGCCTACGAGTAACGTCGGCAGACTGCATTGCATCCTTGTCTGATTCGAGGTAAGCCCCATGAAAACTGAAAAACCAGAACACAACCTGGCCGTGATGCACTGGGGAACCTACCGGGTGACCACCGATAACGGCAAACTGACCGCTGTCAGCCCGGTGGCCTGGGATCGCAACCCGTCGCGCATTGGGCAATCGCTGCCGGGTGCGGTGCAAGGGACATCACGCGTTCGTCGTCCGGCGGTGCGGGAAGGGTTTCTTAAAGGGGGCGCTACCTCGCGGGAAGGGCGCGGGCGCGAACCTTTTGTCGAAGTGAGCTGGGAGCAGGCGCTGACGTTGGTGGCCGATGAGCTTACTCGGGTGAAACGCGAGCAGGGCAATGCGGCGATTTATGGCGGCTCTTATGGCTGGTCGAGCGCCGGACGCTTTCATCACGCGCAAAGCCAGCTGCACCGTTTTCTCAATTTCTTTGGCGGCTATACCGGCAGCACCAATACCTACAGCATCGCCGCCGGGGAGCGTATTTTGCCGCACATCCTTGGCGATCTCGATACCTTACAACGCCAGCACACCCACTGGCCGGTACTGGCGGAACACTGCGAGCTGTTTGTCGCCATCGGTGGCCTGCCGCTGCGTAATGCGCAGGTTAACGGCGGCGGAGCCAACGACCACGCCCTGCAACACTGGCTGACGACGCTGCGCGCTAACGGCACTCGCTTTATCAATATCAGCCCGGTGCAAAACGATCTTTCAGCCGTACCGGATGCCGACTGGCTGGCGGTTAAACCCGGCAGCGACACCGCGCTGCTGTTGGCGCTCTGCCAGGTGTTGATTGCCGATGAGTTATACGACCGGGCGTTTGTTGACAGCCACACGGTCGGGTTCGCGCCATATCGCGATTACCTGTTTGGCCGGGGCGATGGGGTGGTGAAAAGCCCGGAATGGGCCGAGTCCAGAACCGGACTGGCCGCCGGAACGATTCGCCAACTGGCGCATGAGATGGCGCGGCATCGCACAATGATCAACATCGCCTGGTCGGTACAGCGCGCCTGCCAGGGAGAGCAAACCTTCTGGGCGACGGTGGCGTTAACCGCGCTGCTGGGGCAGATTGGCACACCCGGCGGCGGGCTGGGCTTTGGCTATGCCTCGACCAATCTGGCGGGGGCCGACCGACGCGTCTTTTCCGGCCCGCGCTTATCTCAGGGGCGCAATCCGGTTGCAGGCAAAATCCCGGTCGCCCGTTTCTCCGACATGCTGCTGCACCCCGGCGAGCCTTACGAATTCGACGGGCAGACTAACCTTTACCCGGATATTCGCTTCGTCTACTGGGCCGGTGGCAATGTGTTTCATCACCATCAGGATCTGAACAAGCTGGTACGCGCCTGGCGACGTCCGGAAACCATTGTGGTCCATGAGCAGTACTGGACCGCGCAGGCGAAATTTGCCGACATCGTCCTGCCCGCCACCACCTCGCTTGAGCGGGAGGATATCGGCAGCGCCAGCAACGATGGCTTTATGATTGCCATGCGCCAGCACATTGCGCCGTTTGCCGATGCCCGCGATGACTATGCCATTTTCAGCGGGCTTGCCGCCCGCCTCGGGTTTGGCGAGGCCTACACCGAAGGACGCAGCGCCAAAGCCTGGCTGCAGGTGATGTATGAGCAGTCGCGCCCGCGCGCCGAGGCCGAGGGGATCGCGCTTCCGGCGTTCGATGATTTCTGGCAGCAGGGCGTGCTGGAATTTACCCGTCCCGCCGAGCCACAAATCCTGCTTAAGGATTTTCGTGACGATCCGCTTAACGCCCCGCTTGCCACACCTTCCGGCAAGATAGAGCTTTTTTCGCAGACGATTGCCGGGTTTGGCTACGAAGAGTGTCCGGGTCATCCGTACTGGCACGAGCCGGAAGCGCAGTATCAGCAGACGGTTGCCCGCGAATGGCCGCTGCATTTGCTCTCCAGCCAGCCGCGTACCCGCCTGCACAGCCAGTATGACCACGGTAGCGTAAGCCGGAACACCAAAATTTCCGGGCGCGAACCGCTGTGGATCCATCCGCACGATGCTGCCGCGCGCGGTATTCGCGATGGCGATGTGGTGAAAGTGTTCAATACCCGAGGCGCGCTGCTGGCGGGGGCGAGGCTGAGTGATGCGATTCGGCCCGGCGTGGTGCAGATGTCTACCGGCGCCTGGTATGACCCGGAAAATACCGCCGACGCTCAGCCACTGGACAAGCACGGCAATCCCAATGTGTTAACCGAAGATCGCGGCAGTTCGCGTCTGGGACAGGGCTGTACCGCGCAGAGTTGCCGGGTGGAGATTGCGAAATTTGAGGGGAAGTTGCCAGCGGTAACAGCCTGGGAACCGCCTGTTTTTGTCACGCTCAAGCAACAAAAACAGGCGTGAAACGTTACTGCACGGCGGCGAAGGCCGAGGCCACGCGTGCGATATTGCCGTGGTTAAGGCCCGCTACGCAGACACGGCCGCTGGCAATCAGGTAGACCCCAAAGGCTTCACGCAGTTTATCCACCTGTTCTGCGCTGAACCCGGTGTAGCTAAACATTCCGCGCTGGGTCAGCAGGTAGGTAAAATCGTGATCCGGCAGAGCGTCTTTAAGCACATCCACCAGGGCCTGGCGCATTTCGCTGATGCGGGTGCGCATGGCATCCACTTCTGCACGCCACAGCGCGTTGAGCGCCGGATCGTTCAGCACCATGGAAACCACCTGCGCGCCAAAGTTTGGCGGGCTGGAGTAGTTGCGACGCACGGTGGCCTTCAACTGACCCAGCACGCGCCCGGCGGCGTCGGCGTCTTCACACACCACGGACAACCCGCCCACGCGCTCGCCGTACAGCGAGAAAATCTTGGAGAACGAGTTGCTGACCAGCGCAGGCAGGCCGGTGCTGGCAATCGCGCGAATGACGTAGGCGTCATCTTCCAGACCGGCGCCAAAGCCCTGATAGGCGATGTCGAGGAACGGGATCAGATCGCGGGAAATCAGCACTTCAATCACTTCATCCCACTGGGCATTCGTCAGGTCCGCACCCGTCGGGTTATGGCAGCACGGATGCAGTAGCACAATACTGCGAGGCGGCAGCTGTTTTAAGGTGCTTAGCATGCCGCTGAAATCGACGCCGCGCGTAGCGTTATCGAAGTACGGATAGGTGTGTACGTTAAACCCGGCGCCGGCAAAAATAGCGATGTGGTTTTCCCAGGTCGGATCGCTAACCCACACGTCGGAATCCGGGAAGTAGCGTTTCAGGAAATCGGCCCCCACTTTCAGCGCACCGGAACCGCCCAGCGTCTGAATAGTGGCGATACGCCCGGCGTTCAACGCCGGATGGTTGTCGCCAAACAGCAGCGTCTGAATGGCGCTGCGATAAGGGGCAAAACCTTCCATCGGCAGATAGAGGCTGGCTTTTTGCGGCAGGCGTTGCAGGCGGGCTTCGGCCTGTTGTACCGCCTCAAGGCGAGGAATGATGGCCTGTTCGTTATAGTACAGCCCGATGCTGAGGTTCACTTTGTCAGCACGGTTGTCCTGATGGAAAGTCTCCATCAACGACAGGATAGGATCGCCCGCGTAGGCGTCAACGTTCTGGAACACAGTCACTACTCCTGAAATTACAGTCAGAGGTCAATCCATTACACCGCGTAGCGTCCCGGGCGGTGGTTCATGGCAATAATCGAATTCAGAATCACGGCGCCGAGAATAGAAACCGCCAGAATCGGCAGGCTCACCACGAACAGCGATGCGGTGACGATGCAGGCATCCACCACCATCTGGAATTTACCGGCGCGGATACCGCTTTTATCCTGCAGATAGAGCGCCAGAATATTCACGCCGCCGAGGCTCGCTTTATGGCGGAACAGCACCACAAAACCAATTCCCACAACAATGTTGCCAAACAGCGTGGCGTAGTAAGGATTGAGCTGGTCGAAATGAATAAAGCGGCCGTGCAGATCGGAAAACAGCGACACCAGCGCTACCGCACAGAAGGTTTTCAGGGTGAACTGCGTCCCCATCCGGCGAATTGAGAGCCAGTAAAACGGCAGGTTAATCGCAAAGAAGGCGACGCCAAACGGTACATGGGTGGCGTAGTGGATCAGAAACGCCATGCCTGCGGTGCCGCCCGTCAGCGCACCTGCCTGGCGAAATAAAATAATGCCGAAGGAGATCATCAGCGTGCCAAACAGCAGCGCCAGCGCATCTTCCAGCCAGGTGTGAGCGAGTTTATTGGGAGTCAGGACGTTATCCATAAGAAAGTACGATTCAACAATTGCTAAAGATAAGTAATATCTTGCAAAAATCGCACCAGAACCGCTTCCCGGTACGACTGAATGCGGGAAAAACAGGCGGTCGTATCGCTAACGCATTGATATGACGAAAAGAGAGTTTTGCGTGTTTCGTGCGTTTTACGGCTTATTTTCGGGTAATGTGTGTATTTTTGTCTCGCCATATACATTGATTAACCAAATGGTTGCACCAAAATAAGGCGCATTGCCCTGTATTAGGGCAGCAGTCCACTCCCCGGCATTAGCTGACCATTCTCTTTCAGCCTGTTTAGCACGACCGAGGTTTTCAAATGCGCGACCCCTTTATTTTGCGCCAGAATATGGCTGATGAGGTGGCTTAAGCCCGGCAAATCCGGCACGGCAACGCGCAGCAGATAATCCGCATCGCCGGTGGTTTTCCAGGCGTCGAGAATGGCGTCCAATTCGCTCAGCATCTGGTGAAAACTCTCCACATACTCCTGCGTATGGTTTAAAAGACGCACCTCAATCAGCCCCAGCATTTCACGCCCGGCCGCGTCCGGCGCGAGTCGCGCATGGTAGCCGAGGATCAGCTGCGCCTGTTCGAGCGCGATGCGACGGCGTGAACACTGGGAAGCGGAAAGGCCGATGAGATCGCTCAGTTCCTGGTTGGTCAAACGGCCATTGGCCTGGAGCAGGGTGAGGATTTTCAGATCAAAGTCGTCGATGTTATACATGTGCGCCAATACCGGAACAAAAGAGTGGCTACCAGACTAACAGCTTTTTTGATGGCGGGAAGCCTGACGGCATTGCGCTTTTTCCCTCTGCACCAAAACAGTTCGTCTTCATGCATATTGAGGCTGTTTTTCTCATGAATTGTGCAAATAAAACGGTTTTTGTGCGCATATCTGCTGAAAATTCCACCATTGCTCACAAGATGTGAATCTGACTAAAAATTTAAATTTTTTGCTTATTCAGTCAGTTAGCCTGACGTTGTCGATCTCTTCCCGCTGACTGGCCTGAAAGTTGCTCAGGCGGAGGGTGACTTTTACAGACAGGGGAGAGGTCAGAGATGGCAGCACAACACGATAACGAATTAAAACGCGGGTTAAAAAACCGACATATCCAGTTAATTGCGCTCGGTGGGGCCGTGGGCACCGGGCTGTTTTTGGGCATTGCGCAGACCATTCGCATGGCCGGACCGTCCGTACTGCTGGGGTACGCGATAGCCGGGGTGATTGCCTTTTTCATCATGCGCCAGCTTGGTGAAATGGTGGTGGAAGAGCCGGTGGCGGGGTCATTCAGCCATTTCGCCAACCGCTACTGGGGACCGTTCGCCGGGTTTATGTCCGGCTGGAACTACTGGGTGCTGTATGTGTTGGTAAGCATGGCGGAACTGACGGCGGTCGGGATTTATATTCAATACTGGTGGCCAGACGTGCCCACGTGGGTGTCAGCGGCCATTTTCTTTGTGGCCATTAACGCTATCAATCTGACGAATGTCAAAGTGTACGGTGAGATGGAGTTTTGGTTCTCCATCATTAAGGTCGCCGCCATTATCAGCATGATTGCCTTTGGCGGCTATCTGCTGTTCAGCGGTAGCGGCGGCCCGGAGGCATCCGTGGCGAACCTGTGGCAGGACGGCGGTTTCTTCCCGAACGGCATCAGCGGATTAGTGATGGCCATGGCGGTGATCATGTTCTCTTTTGGCGGACTGGAGCTGGTGGGGATCACGGCGGCAGAAGCCGACGACCCGCAAAAAAGCATTCCTAAAGCCACCAATCAGGTTATCTACCGCATCCTGCTGTTTTATGTGGGTTCGCTGGCCGTTTTACTGTCGCTCTACCCGTGGAAAAACGTGGTGGAAGGCGGCAGCCCGTTCGTGCTGATTTTCCACGCGCTGGACAGCAACATCGTCGCTAACGCCCTCAATCTGGTGGTGCTCTCCGCCGCGCTGTCGGTCTACAACAGCTGCGTTTACTGCAACAGCCGGATGCTGTTTGGCCTGGCGCAGCAGGGTAACGCCCCGCGTTCGCTGCTCAGGGTAAACCGCCGGGGGATCCCGCTGACCGCGCTGGGCGTTTCCGCCGTTGCAACGGCGCTGTGCGTGTTGATCAACTATGTGATGCCGGGCAAGGCCTTTGAATTGCTGATGGCACTGGTGGTGGCCGCGCTGGTGATCAACTGGGCGATGATTTGCATCACCCACCTGAAATTCCGTCTCGCCATGCAGAAAGCCGGGAAAACCACCGCCTTTAAAAGCCTCGGTTAACCACTGACTAACGTTATTTGTCTGCTATTCCTGGCGGGGATCCTGGTGGTGATGTTTATGACGCCGGGGATCCGCATTTCCGTATGTCTGATCCCGGTATGGCTGCTGGTGCTGGGTGCGGGCTATATGTTCAAGAAAAAACGCGCCGCCGCAACGGCGCTGGTGGCGGGCGTTAATCAGGGCTAAAGATAGCGCCGGGGTGCAACTCCGGCGTTTATAACGCCTTGTGTAAGTGGATAACCGTGCGGGCGTTCGAGGCGCTGGTTGCCAGCACGTCAATCACGCCGGTACGCAGTGCGCCGAGGATCGCGGTGGCTTTGGTGCTCTCAGAGGCAATGGCAATCACGCACGGAATGGCGCGCAATTGTTCAAGGCTGAGGCCGATAACCCGATTGTTCATCACCGTGTCTACCGGCGTGCCCTGAATATTGAAAAAACTATAGCCCGCCAGATCGCCCACCACGCCTTGCTCCTGGCGTGCGGTGATGATCTCCTGCGGCGTAAACCATCCCAGTTGCACCATAAAGCTGTTTTCGTTCATATCCCCAAGACCGATGATTGCCACATCCGCTTTACTGGCCTGCTCAAGCGTGGCTTTGATCAACCGGTTCTGGATAAACGCCTCGCGCAGCGCCGGGGTTTCAACATAGGCCGGGGCATACAGCGTTTCGCTATGACCGTTAAACTTACGCGCCAGATTACGACTGATATGGTCGGCATCAATAAGCTGGCCATCACGGGTGGTACCGCCAATGCCGCAGATAAAACGGCAGTTGCGTTCCGGGAAGATGCCCACATGGTTGGCCACCGCCGCGACATTGCGCCCCTGGCCGACCGCGACCGTCATGTCGTTTTTCAGGATCGTGGCGAGATAGTTACTCACCAGCGCGGCAACCTGCTGGCGTTGTTCATCTTCGTCGTGGTGATCGAGGGCAATCAGCACCCGCTTCATGTCAAAATTTTGAATGAACTGTTGTTCAATCTGAGAACTAAAGACCGGATGATACTTGACGTTGATTTCAACGATTCCCTCATGGCGGGCTTTTTTTAACAGTCGGCCCACCTTGATACGCGAGATCCCAAATCGCTGGGCAATTTCTTCCTGAGTCTGCTCCTGCTCGTAATAGGCTACGGCTATTTCCGTCAGGAGTTCGTAATCTGAGTCTTGTTCAGCCATCGCGTTGTTTTTCCATTCCCGATACCTCCCTAAGGAAGGTGCGATTTAATCGGTGGGGTTCAGTGGAGTCCTTAGCTGTATTAGCCTTACCTTAGCTGAGCTGTAT
>NZ_CBFFRL010000099.1:0-17548 GCF_965644215.1 Phytobacter sp. V69 | reverse complement strand
AAGCTGATGACGGGATTCAAATCTTTTCGACGGGGGCAGGCTATTCTGGCGGGGATCGAAATCATACACATGTTACGCAAAGGACAGCTTCAACATCCGCACGGGGGCGGATTGTCCCCGGCAGAGCAGTTTTACCTTCTGGTTGCATAAAAAATTAACAGACCCGTTTTCCGGCAACCTGCCGCAGTTAATGCGACAGAGCCTTCAAAAATAGACTAATTCGTAATGCCGGAAATTTCGGCGGTTCCGGCACTGAACCCCTCAGTGGAACGAAATCTCACGTTAAGTAATATTTTCTTCCTCTGAAGCCTCTTTTAATCGCCGCAGCTGCTGGCGGTGCTGATCAGGAGGATGAGTTAGTAAATCTCCCGGGTGGATGCGACGCAAATGGTAGTCCACCTGGTAATCACTAGTGTTACGGAACATAACGGAATAATTGAGAAATTCGCCGCTGTAGCTGTAGGAAAGGGACGTAATGCGCAGCAGCGGCGTCTGTACCGGTACGTTCAGGTATCCTGCCAGCGATTTATCTGCCAGCACGGGCGTCAGGCTTTCATAGTTACCGCTGATGGTAATCCCGCACTCCTTCTCAATGTAATCAAACTTTGACCCTTCGAGATGTGCCAGCGAGAGGTTGCGAAACAGCTTCACGGGCATAAAGCTTTCCTCCAGCATCAGTGGTTTCCCTTCTACGCAACGCACCCTGCGCGAAAAGTAGATCCGCTCATCCACCTGAATCCGCAACTGACTGGCTATAGCAGGCGGCGCAGGCATCACCTCAAACTGCAGCACCTTGCTTTGCACCTCTTTCCCCTGCTGGCGCAGTACTTCCACCAGACCGGTCAGATTGGTGGTTTCATGGTGCACATCCTTACGTGCGACAAATGTTCCGCTACCATGTCTGCGCTCAACCAGCCCCCAGCTCACCAGCAGGGCCATCGCTTTGCGAATGGTCATTCGCGCCACGCCAAATTCCTGCGCCAGCGCTTTCTCTCCGGGGAGCGGGCTACCGATGTTGTAGTCCGACGAATTCAGCCGCAGCCGCAACCTGTCAGCAATAGATTTGTAGATCATCAGTAGACCTTTTTACCTTTATCAGGGCGTGGTTTTCGTCTTAACATGTCCATATTTATAGACAAAATTAGACCTTATCGACCTCATTAAAACCATGAATGCGATCACGAATCGTAGTGGCGCGCCATGTTCGCTCATCAGTAAATTCTTATGCTCACTCCAAGCCAGTAAAAAACCATAAAGGCCTCTACATCTACAGGTTGTTACGTGAGGATTTAAAAATGCTCAGTCAAATACAACGTTTTGGCGGTGCCATGTTTACCCCGGTGTTGCTGTTTCCGTTTGCCGGGATCGTGGTGGGAATCGCTATCATGCTTCGCAACCCGCTGTTTGTGGGCGAGGCCTTAACCGCCCCTGATAATCTGTTCGCACAAATCGTGCACATCATTGAAGAGGGCGGCTGGGCAGTATTTCGCAATATGCCGCTGATTTTTGCCGTCGGCTTACCCATTGGTCTGGCAAAGCAGGCGCAGGGGCGGGCCTGCCTCGCAGTGCTGATTAGCTTCCTGAGCTGGAACTATTTTATCAACGCGATGGGGATGAGCTGGGGCCATTTCTTTGGCGTAAACTTCGCCGCAGAACCCGTAGCCGGAAGCGGGCTGGCGATGATCGCCGGTATCAAAACGCTCGATACCAGTATTATCGGAGCCATTATCATTTCGGGCATCGTTACTGCTATCCACAACCGCTATTTCGACAAGCCGCTGCCAGTCTTCCTCAGTATTTTCCAGGGCTCCTCGTTGGTCGTTATTCTCGCTTTTTTCGTGATGATCCCCTGTGCCTGGCTCACGCTACTGGGGTGGCCGAAAGTGCAGATGGGTATTGAGTCCCTGCAGTCCTTCTTACGCTCTGCAGGCGCGTTGGGTGTGTGGGTCTATACCTTCCTGGAACGCATTTTGATCCCAACCGGGCTGCACCACTTTGTCTACGGCCCGTTTATCTTCGGTCCGGCAGCGGTAGAGGGTGGTATTCAGGTTTACTGGGCGCAGCATTTGCAGGAATTCAGCCAGAGCACGTTGCCACTGAAAACCCTGTTCCCGGAAGGTGGCTTTGCACTGCACGGTAACGCCAAGGTCTTTGGCTCTGTCGGGATTGCGCTGGCGTTGTGGTACACGGCATCGCCGGAAAAGCGCGTCAAAGTTGCGGGTCTGCTGATCCCGGCGACGCTCACTGCCATGCTGGTAGGCATCACTGAACCACTCGAATTTACCTTCCTTTTTATCTCGCCTTTGCTGTTTGCCATTCACGCCGTGCTTGCAGCCTCGATGGCGACTGCGATGTATATTTTTGGCGTCGTGGGAAATATGGGGGGCGGGCTGCTCGACCAGTTCCTGCCGCAAAACTGGATCCCAATGTTCCACAACCACGCCTCAATGATCTTCACCCAGATAGGCATTGGCATCTGCTTCACCGGCATCTACTTCGTGGTCTTCAAGACGCTGATTGAACGGCTGAATCTCAAAACGCCGGGCCGTGAAGAGAGTGAAATAAAACTCTACAGCAAGGCTGACTATAAGGCGGCTCGCGGGCAAAAAACATCACCGGCAGCTGCCAGTCAGCAGGTTGGGCAGGCCGCTGGCTTCCTGCAGGCGCTGGGTGGCGCCGCCAATATCGAAAGTATTAACAACTGCGCCACTCGCTTGCGCATCGCGCTGGTCGATATGACACAAACCGAAAGCGACGACGTCTTTAAAGCCCTGGGTGCACACGGTGTGGTGCGACGCGGCAACGGCATTCAGGTGATTGTCGGTCTGCATGTTCCCCTAGTGCGCGACCAGCTTGAATCGCTGATGAAAATCCCTTTAACGAACGAAAAAACCACCATGACGGAGGCTGTATCATGAAAAAATTCTCAGTTGTCATTGCAGGCGGAGGAAGCACCTTTACCCCCGGTATCGTCCTGATGTTGTTAGCTAACCGCGATCGCTTCCCGCTGCGCGCCCTGAAGTTCTATGACAACGACGGCGCGCGTCAGGAGACCATCGCCGAGGCATGCAAAATCATTCTTAAGGAACAGGCCCCAGAGATTGCCTTTAGTTACACCACCGATCCGCAAGCAGCCTTTACCGATGTGGATTTTGTGATGGCGCATATCCGTGTGGGCAAATACCCGATGCGTGAAAAAGACGAGAAAATCCCGCTGCGCCACGGCGTGCTGGGACAGGAAACCTGTGGACCAGGTGGGATTTCCTACGGTATGCGCTCCATCGGCGGCGTGCTGGAACTGGTGGATTATATGGAGCAGTACTCACCTAATGCCTGGATGCTGAACTACTCCAACCCGGCAGCCATTGTCGCGGAGGCAACCCGCCGTTTGCGCCCGAACGCTAAGGTCCTCAACATCTGCGATATGCCGATCGGCATTGAAGGGCGAATGGCGCAGATTGTCGGCCTGAAAGACCGCAAAGAGATGCGCGTGCGCTACTATGGCCTGAATCACTTCGGGTGGTGGACGTCGATTGAAGATCTCAACGGCAACGATCTGATGCCAAAACTGCGGGAATATGTGGCGAAAAACGGATATGTCCCACATTCGGAAAATGCGCATACCGAAGCCAGCTGGAACGACACCTTTGCCAAAGCGAAAGACGTGCAGGCGCTGGACCCGGATACCATGCCGAACACCTACCTGAAATATTACTTCTTCCCGGACTACGTGGTGGCGCATTCTAACCCGGAACGCACCCGCGCGAACGAGGTGATGGATCACCGCGAGAAGCACGTGTTCAGCTCCTGCCAGGCGATTATCGAAGCCGGGAAATCCTCCGCTGGTGAACTGGAAATCGACGAGCATGCGTCGTATATCGTCGATCTTGCGACCGCGATTGCTTTCAATACCCAGGAACGGATGCTGCTGATCGTACCAAACAACGGGGCAATCCATAACTTTGACGCCGACTCGATGGTAGAAATTCCGTGTCTGGTCGGCCATAACGGGCCGGAGCCGCTGACGGTGGGCGACATTCCGCACTTCCAGAAAGGGCTGATGAGCCAGCAGGTGGCGGTTGAAAAACTGGTGGTGGATGCGTGGGAGCAGCGCTCATACCAGAAACTCTGGCAGGCGATTACGCTGTCGAAAACCGTGCCGAGCGCGTCCGTCGCGAAGGCGATTCTGGATGACCTGATCGAGGCCAATAAGGACTACTGGCCAGAGTTGCATTAATCTTTCTGACCGGCATCTCCCGATGCCGATTTTTTTCCTTGTCGATTTACTTTACGCTGACCAGCCTGCAGCAGGACAAGGAATATCGATTAAAAAGACGCCATTTTCGGTATAATATCCACTGTCCATAATGCTCTGATTTATCTTGCAAAAAATCCTTAACGTGTCAAACCGTTCCATTGAGCGTCAACCCCCTATAACTCCAGACACATCGCCGGCCTTATTTTAGATTTGCCGGTAGAGTCCACGGACGGGGTGAAAATTCCGCGGGCAGAACACGAAGCACTGTCGCTGAACCAGGCCGTGCAGTGTGGTAAGCTGGTCTTTTCTTAAAATGAGCACGCCTGTGGCGTGAGCCGGCTTGCGCCGACGCCCTTTTCCTGTTCCCTGCCTCCCTGTAGACTCTGCACCATGTATATTCCCCGACCGGCAAAGCTGCTGTTCCAGCACGATGACGGCTGGAGCCGCTATCTCGACAAACACGGCGACGCCCTCAGCGACTGGACCAAACTCGCCGTCGAGCGCATGCTCGCCTGCGGCACCAGCGCCATGGGCGTGCGCCGTTATTGCTGCGCCTCACCGGACTGCACCCATTCCCGCTTTTTCTGCCAGAGCTGCAAGTCCAGGGCCTGCAGCAGCTGTGGCCTCAAAGCCACTGAGCAGTGGATCGCCGAACAGCAGCACATCCTGCCCGACTGCGACTGGCAGCACATCACGTTTACCATGCCTCACCTGATGTGGCCGTTCTTCAACAACAACTGGCCCCTGCTCAATGACCTGTTTCGCTACGCCACCCGCGCCATGCTCCGCTGGGCGCACCAACAGGGGATCGAAGTCGGCATCTTTTGCGCGCGGCACACCTACGGCCGACAGCTGAATCAGCACCCGCATATCCACGTTTCCGTTACCCGCGGCGGACTTGATGTCAAACACAGCACCTGGCGTAATTTGTTCTTTAAAAAGAAAGACGTGGAATCCATCTGGCGCAATGCCGTCGTCTATCTGCTGCGGGACAACTACGCCCGCATCAATCCCGGCGCCCTGCCGGGCCTGGGCCATATCCGTAACGAAGATCGGTGGTACCGCTACCTGCATGCACAATATCGGCGTTGCTGGAAAGTGCACTTCGCCAAAAAGACCCGCGGCGCCTGGCGCAGCGTGAAATACCTCGGCCGTTATCTGAAGCGCCCGCCGGTGGCGGCCTCACAGCTGCGCCACTACCGCGGCGGTGCCGTGGTGCATCAGTATTACGATCACCGCACGCAACAGCACAAACGGCAGAAAATCAGCCAGGAGGAGATGCTGCAGCGTTACGTCAGCCATATTCCGGCGCGGCATTTTAAAATGGTGCGCTACTATGGTTTTCTGGCCAACCGCAAGCGAGGCTCGCTGCTGCCGAAGGTCTACAATGCGCTGGAAATGACGGTACGGGAAAAACCGAAGCGGCCCGAGTTCGCAGTACTTATGAAGGGCTTCCTGGGCACCGATCCGTATCAGTGTATCCTGTGCAAAGGCCGGCTGCGTTTTGCCGGCGCTATGGCGGGTGAACACGCTACAAAAATGCTCTCTGACAGGCTGCATCGGATGGCGAAAAAACGATGGCTTCAGAGCCCAGCTCTGGATAAGTGCGCCTGAAAAATGGGTTTTGGTTTAAAAACTCAGCAAAGTTGGCATTTTTACGCGTAATCGCTCGGCACTCCCCGCCCTCTGGGAGTATGACACACTACGATCTATGGTTTGAGATCTCAAAAATGGTCAATTCAATCTCCTAACCGTCAAGCCTACCTCTTATCTGGAGACACAGTTACTGTCTGGTGTTTCAGGGAGCTACATCATTTGAATTGTTCAACAATACCGCGATGACCTCACCCACTCACACGAAGATGACAGCCACAATAACAGAAATACCGAGCGGCCCAGACTGAAGGCCAGATAAGCCATCCACAACCCATCGTTACCATACTGCGGCACCAGAAAATACCAAGCAGCCAGCCAGACCAGCAGCGCCAGCAGCATGGAGTTACGCACCGGTGCGGTATAGGTTATACCGGAGAACACCCCGTAAAAAATAATCCCGGCTGCGCCGCACACCGGAAAAAGCATCAGCCATATTATGTAGCGCAGGCACTTTTCAACTACCGCTTCTTGATGAGTAAACAACTCGATAATAAACGGATTCAACCACCACAACAACAATATCAGCACCAACGGCATCCACAGGCAGGATAACGCCGAATGGAGCAGCGTCTGCCGGTATAGCACCGTATTTCTCTCCCCCCGCGCCTTACCGCTGCACACACTGGACGCATTGGCGAATCCGTCAAACATATATGCGATCAAATAGTGGATCTGAAACAGCACCGCGTTGGCCGCCAGCGTATCAGTTCCCAGTGCGGCGCTGATGGAAATAAAATGGTTAGTGACAATCAGCAGGCAAATCGTCCGCACCATAAGATCGCCGTTCACCATCATGATACTCTTCATCTCGCGCGTGGAGAACAGTATTCGAAACACCATCGCCTGGCGGAGGTCCGGACTCCATTCGTGCCGGATCAGCTGATATCCGAGTAGGCTGCCGATCGCCTGCGCAATAAGTGTTGCCCAAGCGAGTCCCGGCACGCCCCATTCCATTACCCGGATAAACAGCAGTGCCAGCGCCATGTTCATTACGTTAATTGAAATCTGATTTACTAACACTGCGCGGGTTCTTAGTCGCCCCATCAGCCAGCCAAGACAGACGTAATTTACCAGCGTAAAGGGGGCGCCCCAAATCAGAATAAAGAAATACTGTGCGGCATAGCGTTCAACGTCTGCGCTGGGGTTTAGCAAAAGCATGGCCGATGCAAATAACGGCTTTTGCAAGACTACAAACGTCATGCCTATAAACAGAGAGATGACCAGTGGGCGCAGCAGTGCGCTTGTGAGCAAAAAACTATCGTCCAGCGCTTGAGCTGTATGGCCGGTGGTGCTGACGCGCAAAAAACCAAACAGCCAATATAGTGTGTTGAAAATCACCGCGCCCACGGCTACGCCGCCAATAAATGCCGAATCGGGAAAATATCCCACCAACGCGGTATCCACTGCTCCCAGCAGGGGGGTGGTTATCGTGGAGACGAAAAAAGGCAGCACCAACGCCAGATAGCTGCGATAACTCACCTGCGACGACAGGTGCGCTTTCCGTTTTTTCCCATTTTTCATTAAAAGTCCATGACGGCCTGCAACAAATTTTGCGCATAAGGATGTTGCACCTGCCCTAAAGTGGCAATGTCATCGACCCGTTCAATAATCTTGCCATGCTGAAGAAATATCACCCGCTGACAGAGATAGGCGACGGCGGTCAGGTCATGGCTGATAAACAAATACGTCAGCCCTAGTTGTTGGCGCAGTACGATCAGTAAGTCCAGTATCTGCACCTGAACCGAAACATCCAGCGCACTGACTGCTTCATCCAGCACAATAAACTGCGGCTGACAAGCTATCGCCCGCGCGATACAGACGCGCTGCATCTGCCCGCCGCTGAGCTGATGCGGTAAACTCCCGCAAAAATCCCCCGTCAGCCCAACCAGTTCCAGTAGCACAGTAACCTGTCGCCGTATTTCGTCGGATCGGCGAATGCCCTGTATCCGCAACGGTTCCGCCACGATATTCAGGACCGTCATAAACGGGTTGGCCGATGAGGTATAGTCTTGGAACACAGCGCTGATGCGCACGCTCTTCCGACGTGGTCGCTGCCAGAAACGACGCGGCGTGTACAGTGGCTGACTGGCCAGCGTTACAATTCCACTTTTTGGAGCTTCTAGCCCCAGCAGAATACGCCCAAGGGTGCTTTTACCGCTGCCGCTTTCGCCGATAATCCCCATACATTCGCCGGTCTGTATATTAAACGACACGCCATTCAGCACCGGCTGCCACTTGCCACCATCCTGACGGCGATAGCCGTGATGAACATCGCAGACTTCAACCAACATGCTCACTTTCATACTCCCAATGATTCGTTTACTTGTTATCCGATAACGTCGCCGCGTGTACCACAGTTCGATAGCGTTGCTGAAGTGCCTGACGCGACGCCACTAGATAGCTAGTATGCGGATGCTGAGGCTGGCGTAAAACCTGCTGAACATCTCCCTGCTCCACCACCTGCCCTTGATGCATCACCATTACCTGATCGGCAATGCGGTTAACTACGCCAAAATCGTGCGAAATAAAAATCATCGTGGTGCCCAGCTGTTCCCGGATAGTATTAAATTCCTGCATTATTTCGTACTGCGTCACGGAATCAAGGGCAGTAGTCGGTTCATCGGCAATCAGCAGGCGGGGTTCCAGCGCCAGCGCAATGGCGATCATCACCCTCTGCAACATCCCTCCACTGAGCTGACAGGGATATTTCTCAAACAAAAGCGCGACTTCGCGCAGCCGCACCCGGCGCATGCTCTCCAGCGCGAGTTCGCGGGCGTCAGGTCTATTCATAACCAGATGTTCGCGGAAAGTTTCGACCATCTGACTGCCGATTGACTGTAGGGGGTCAAACGCGTTCATTGGATGCTGCAGGATCATCCCGATTGTTTTCCCCCGAAAACGACGCATGCTGTTCGATTCCAGCGCCAGAAGATTGACACCATCCAGCCACGCCTGTCCCGACCGAATAAACTGCGCATCCAGCAGCCCTATCAGTGCGCGACAGGTCATGCTTTTGCCGCACCCGCTTTCACCGACAATCCCCAGGCAAGCGTGCCGCGGCAACGAAAAATGAATATCATGCAACAGCAAACGCCCGCCTGAAACCAATCCCACCTGCAGGTTTTCCACCTTCAACAAATCGCCCATCAGTGAATCTCCCTCGGATCCAGCGCATCACGCAAGCAATCCCCCAGCAAATTGAACACCGCCACCACGATCAGAATGGCTAAGCCCGGCACCAGCATTTGAGTCGGATGGCTCATCATCACTTTTTGTGCTTCGCTGAGCATCGTGCCCCACTCTGCCGTTGGCGCCTGCACACCCAAGCCGAGGAAAGACAGCGCGGAGATATTCAGAATCACCCAACCGGTGTCGAGCGTAGCCAACACTGTGATTTCCGACAATGTATTCGGCAGCAAATGGCGCCGCAGAATAAACCACAGCGATGTTCCGCTGGCCCGTGAAAACAGAATATAATTCTTATGGCAATGCCTGATTACAACTCCGCGGATCATCCGGGTATACCAAGCCCATTTGACCAAAATATTAGCTAGGATCACATTAATGATACCGACGCCCAGCACCCCGACGATCCCCAGAATCATCACTTGGCTGGGAAATGACAGCATTATATCGCAGCAGCGCATCATGGTCTCATCCATCCGACCGCGGAAATACCCGGAAAAAAATCCGAAAACACAACCAATTGTGATAGTGACAACCATCGTGAACAAAGACAGAAAGAGCGTTGTACGTACTCCAAACATCAGCCGCGATAACACGCAACGTCCCATATGATCGGATCCAAGTGGAAAACGAACGCTGAAATCTGCATATTTACGTGCGATATTAACTTTATTGGGATCGTTGGGCACCAGCCACGGAGCGAAAATCCCGATCGCCACAATCGTAAAAATAACCAAAAGACAAGACAGCGCGACTTTATCGCGCAGAAGCTTGTGTAAAAATGTCATATTATCCTTCGTGTCTCAAAGTTGGATCCATCCATCGCTGAATAATATCTACCAGCAGATTACAGATAACAAACAGCACGCCCATCATCAGGATATAAGCCTGAATAACCGGATAATCACGATTAAAAATAGCCGAGATACAGAGCCGCCCCACGCCGGGCCAAGCAAAAATATTTTCGATAATTACCGTACCCGCCAGCAATTGTGGAATACTCATGCCCAGCGCGGTAATGCTGCTATGCAGCGAATTTTTCAGCACGTGGCGCAGAATAATGCTTTTTTCCTTCAGCCCACGGACGCGAGCGTAATATACATAATACTGCTGGATATTTTCGATCATATTATTTCTGATCAAGCGGATATAGATAGCCACATAAACCATCGACAACGTCACGGCCGGTAGAATTATATACTCGAATGTCCCGCTGCCGCTTGTGGGCAACAAATCCCATGCGATCGCAAACCACCAGATTAACAGCAGTCCGAGCCAGTAGCTGGGCATCGCCGTGCCAAGGAATACCAGTGTGCGGATCAGTCTGTCGAAAAGGCTGTCCTTATACACCGCGCTCAGAACCCCGAGCGGAATACTAAAACATAAGATAATTACCAGAGCCATCGCTGCCAGCTTGATCGTGGAGGGCAGGCTACGGGCGATCTCATCCCATACTAAACGATTGTTAATGTAGGAATAGCCAAAGTTGAGCTGCACAGCGTCGAACAACCACATGAAGTATCGGATCATAAAGGGTTTGTCAAGGCCGAGTTGCCGCCGCATTTCCACAATCGATTCCGCAGTTGGAATAATTTCATTCACCCGCAGAGCGACTTCTGCCGGATCGGCGGGTACCAGATTCAGCAACACAAAAGAAAGGAAAGAGATCCCTAGTAGGGTAGGGAATGTCAGCAGTAAACGACGATAAATATACTTTTTCACACGATACCTGTGATTTCGTTTATCCCATACTGAGGATGCGGATAAATCCTGCGGTAAGGAGAAAAAAAACCGGATATCCCATACCGATGAATGATATCCGCCATCTAGCCCCACAGCGGCAATACCTATTAGATGATATTCCCCGCCGCAAGCGGCGGGGAATATCCCCTCAGAGATTCAATTACGATACATTCGGTCAAACGGGATCTCAAACTGTGACGGATTGAAGCCTACGCCTTTTAGATCGTTAACATACACCGTTCGATTCCGCTCATAAGTCAGAGGAATATAGACCGCTTCGTCATGCAGCGTAGTGAGCACATAGCGGTACAACGCATGGCGTTCCTCTTCATCAGTAGTGAGCAGCGCACGTGTGATGCTGTCATCTATCTGTTTTTTCTGCACCAGCCCCTGTTGCGCCGCATAGTCTCCGTACACTGGCATTTTCATCCCTGACAGGAAAGACTGCGGATCATAAGGTGTTCCCCAAGAAATATTGAACACAATGTCGAAATTACCCGCTTTCTGCCGATCGCGGTAAGCTTGTTCTTCTTCGCCATATAGTTTGAGCTCAATACCTAGCTCGGTGAATTCATTTTGCAGGTATTCGGCGATCACTTTCTGCGAGGCGGTATTACTATCGTAGTAGATGCCAATGGATAACGGCTTACCATCCTTCTGACGCCAAGGTTGTCCATCTTTCTGCAGCCATCCCGCCGCATCCAGCAGCTTTTTTGCCTGAGCCGTATCCCAAACGTACGGTTTCAGATTTATATTGCTGTACGGAACGTTTTTCGCCAACAGCGTATCCGCAGGTACTTCACTGCCATTAAAAATACCTTCCGATATATCAACTTTATTCACCGCATGCTGTAGCGCCTGTCGCACGCGGACATCTTTCAGGTTTTCTGACTGGGTATTGATCAACAACATCCGGGTAGATATCGGTTCGGATAACTGCGTGATAAATTTTTTATCTTTGCTAAGCAGGGCGAACGAGTCGGCATCAATCATGTTTTTACCGTAGATCAGCTCGATTTCACCCTTTTGCAGGGCCAGCAGCCGCGTCTGATTATCAGGAATGACTTTCATCACCACTTTTTCCAGTTGGGGTTTTTCTCCCCAATAATGAGGATTCTGCGTAAACACTGCATATTCATCGGTTTTATGCTCGCTCAGCACATATGGACCGGTGCCGATATAGGCTTTTACTCCTTGCTTTGTGCCACCGTCGATCATCGCCGCCGGTGAAATAAATCGCATTGGACGGGTGACAGCCAGTTCAATCAGGAACGGATAATAAGATTCTTTCAGGGTAAAGCGCAGGTGGGTATCGTCTAGGGCTTCAACTTTGTCGATGATACGTACCAGCTCGAGCCAAGCGTGACGCTCGCGGTTAGCCAGCACAGCATCAAAGTTCTGTTTTGCTACATGAGCATCGAATTTCAGGCCATCGCTGAATTTCACATCGGGGCGCAGTGTGAAAGTATACACCTTGCCGTCGTAGGAAGACTCCCATTTTTCGGCCAGCCAAGGCTCGATTCCCTGCGCGGTAACCTTAACCAGCGATTCATATAGCATATTCTGCGCCCAAATTTCGCCGGAATAAATATGTGGATTAAGATCCCGGGTATCGCGAAAGTTGGCGAAGGTCAGCGTATTAGAGTCCTGGGCCGACGAGGGTAGAGCCAGCAGGAAAGATAGGCAGAGTAATCCTGCGGCGATGAATCGGCAAACGTTTGTTTTTCTCCGAAGTTGAATATTCGTTGAGTCAAAGGACTGTATTAAACACTTCTGATTTATATAGGCAGACATATTGATAATCCATTCAAGGAGTTGTACCAAATATCGGAAATGTGATGAAAAATATATTTTATCTCATATAAAATATGAGAATGATACTCATTATCATATTTTTGATTCAAAGCAAAGAAATAACGCATTATCCGATTGTAACGCTCGATGGTTAGGAATCTGGAAAGTTGTTTTAAAAATTTCCTGACCATGAACATCGGTGTGGCTTTGTTGAATAAATCAGATTCCGGGCGAGCGTCCCTGTAGCTGGTCGCATATTCAGGCAATACGCACGCTTTCTGGCATACCTGCTTTCGTCATTTTGTTCAGTGCACGTACCATGGCCAAAGCCTCTGCGACCTGACCATCGTAGTCGCGCAGTGTCAGTGAACCTCCGAACAGCTGTTTTACCCGATACATGGCCGTTTCCGCTATCGAGCGACGGTTATAGTCCGTTGTCCATTTCCACCGCGCATTGCTACCGCTCAACCGCTGATTCGCTACCGCACGGTTACGGTCTGCGTACTCACCCGACCAGTAGCCCGCGCCCTTTCGTGGAGGGATGAGGGCGCTGATTTTTTTACGGCGCAGTTCATCGTGACATAACCGTGTGTCATAAGCGCCATCCGCCGCCGCTGAACTGATTTTCCTGTGGGTCTGCCGGATGAGGCCGGGGAAAGCCTCTGCATCCGTAACGTTGTTCAGCGACAGGTCAGCACAGATGATTTCATGCGTGTTCGCATCAACGGCCAGATGCAGTTTCCGCCAGATACGGCGGCGTTCTTTGCCGTGTTTTTTGACTTTCCATTCGCCTTCACCGAAGACCTTCAGACCGGTGGAATCAATCACCAGATGCGCGATTTCACCCCGGGTGGCCGTTTTAAAACTGACATTGACCGACTTTGCCCGCCTGCTGACACTGCTGTAATCTGCTGTAATCCGGACAGAGCAGCGGAACGCCCATCAGGGTAAAAATGGAATCAATGAAGCCCTGTGTAGCTCGCAGGGTGAGCCGGAATACGCGTTTAATCACCATAACAGTCGTGATGGCAAGGTCAGAATAACGCTGAGGTCTTCCGCGTGCTGAAGGCGGGGCTGTCTCATACCACGCCTTAATCGCTTCGTCGTCCAGCCAGAAAGTCATGGAGCCACGGTTGATAAGCGCTTTGTTATAGGTGTGCCAGTTGGTGATCCTGAACTTCTGCTTTGCCATAGTATTGCCTGCGTTGTCAGAGAATGCGTGATCTGATCCTTCAACTCAGCAAAAGTTCGATTTATTCAACAAAGTCGATTTTCCTTTATAACTCCAGACACATCGCCGGCCTTATTTTAGATTTGCCGGTAGAGTCCACGGACGGGGTGAAAATTCTGCGGGCAGAACGCGAAGCACTGTCGCTGAACCAGGCCGTGCAGTGTGGTAAGCTGGTCTTTTCTGAACTGACTGAACGGGCGCATGAAAAAATCCACCCCGGTGCCGCATGACGCGGCTTTTAAGGCCTTCCTGACCCATCCCGACACCGCCCGGGACTTCATCGCCCTTCACCTCCCGGCGGAGCTTCAGGCAGTCTGTGACCTCTCTACCCTCAAGCTCGAGTCCGGCAGCTTTGTCGAGGAGAGCCTGCGGGCGTACTACAGCGATGTCCTCTGGAGCCTGAAGACCACCGCCGGGGACGGCTACATTCATGTCCTGATTGAGCACCAGTCCACACCGGATAAACACATGGCCTTCCGCCTGCTGCGCTATGCCGTGGCTGCGATGCAGCGCCATCTCGATGCGGGGCATAAAAAGCTGCCGCTGGTCATTCCCGTGCTGTTCTACACCGGCAGGCGCAGCCCGTACCCGTACTCCACCCGCTGGCTGGATGAGTTTGACGACCCGGCACTGGCCGGACAGATGTATGCAGGACCGTTCCCGCTGGTTGACGTCACCGTCATCCCGGACGACGACATCATGACCCACCGCAGCATGGCGGCGCTGACCCTGCTGCAGAAACACATTCACCGGCGCGACCTTGCCGGCCTGCTTGACCGGCTGGCCACGGTTCTGCTGACCGGACATCTGACGGGACAGCAGCTGATATCGCTGATAAACTATCTGGTACAGGCCGGCGAGACCGACGACGCCGGAGCCTTTGTTCGTCAACTGGCACAGCGGGTGCCGCAGCACGGGGACACACTGATGACAATTGCACAGCAGCTGGAACAGAAGGGCATCGAGAAGGGCATTCAGCTGGGCGAGCAGCGCGGTATCGAAAAAGGCAAACTCGAAGGCAAATTCGAGGGCAAGCTGGAAGTGGCCCGCACGATGCTGGACAACGGTCTGGACCGCGGCACGGTGATGAACATGACCGGCCTGTCGGAAGACGACCTGGCGCAGCTGCGCCACTGAGTCAGTTGTCCTGACCTTTTTCCTGCCCGGCGGTCAGCCGGTACTGCCGGGGCAGGGCCTCACCGTCCGTTTCTGCCTGCCAGCCGCAGGAACTCAGCAGCGTCACCATGCCTTCACTCCTGCCGGTGATGCGCGCCAGCAGCGGACTGACCTGCCGGCCGTCGTCATCAAAGGCCGCATCCAGATTCGTGCGCGACAGATACACCGCATTCACCGCGTCACTCAGGGGCAGGGCATAACGTCCTGACCACTCCCGGTCGCTGAGCAGCCGGTAGCGCCACTGCATCTCCTTCGCCGTTTCCAGCGCACAGGTCAGGCGGAACAGGTCATTCTGCTCCGTGAGCTCACCGGTGCAGGAGCGCCACAGGTAATCCAGCTTCCCGGGCAGCCTGGCCCGCACGCCGTGCAGGCGACCCTGCTTCAGCAGCCATTCGATATCGCGGGTCACGTCGCGGGAAAAGCGCCGCTGCTTCAGGGCAGTGGCCAGCCAGCGGATGAGAAAGAGGTTTTCCTGCGCCGGGGCGGTCACGGTGCCCTCCTGCCGGGCGATACCCAGCGCCACCAGGGCGCACCACGCCAGATGCCCGGCCTTGTCAGTCTGTGTCACTGCAAGAAAATATCCTGTGTGTTGTTCAGTAAGAGGTTGTCATAAAAATTGTAGCGGTTCAGCCCGGCCCCGGCACAGCAGAGTGGTCTGATTCTGACCGGGCGGCAACGGCACAAACCGGGCGCGCCAGCGGCGCATACTGCGCATCTGAGCGCGGTGAGGGGGGCGCAGGTATGCCCGCGGTGTTAACGCCGGCATCAGATTTCCGGGCAGAAAAAATTATCATCCGGCTATTTTATCATATGCTGATGATTTTAATCATAATTATATCGAATAAAACATTATGACGGCATCAGCAGGCCAGCTGGCCCTCCCCCGGTCCCGGTGAGTGCGGGAGTGAGCCACGCTGACGATACCTGTTTTGCCCCCGGAGCACGGGCGTTCAGCCGGGCAGATGCTGCGCCGTGACGACGGACTTCCCCTGACGCCCCTCCCTGCCCGCCGGTATCAGAATGACCAGCAGCCCATATCAGTAACCCCGTTGCCGCCCGGAGGTGAGGGACAGTCTTCCCGTGTCTGCGTCTGAAAGGCTGACGGGAAACACAGAGCCCGTCCGTTAAATGCGCCAGAGGCGCATGGGAGCGAAGCGATACGACCGCGCAGTACTGCGCGGGGTTTTTCTTTTCCGGCTCAGAAGTGAGGCTGTCACGTTATTCAGATGACCGGATGAAGGCGGGTACGGCAGTTCACCCCCCTCCCTTGTATGTAATAGGTACATGGTGGTTAGCTACTGCCATATGAAGCGAAGTGAGCCAGTCCCCCTCCCGAAGGTAATACCTTGCTTTGCAGCTTATGGCCCTTCGCTTCACCTTTCACGCCAGCAACAATCTTGAACGGTTACCAGGAGCTCGACTCTGAATGAACAAGGCGAACGGCGTGATGGTCATGTGAAAGGAGAAACTGGAATGTATCAACTCGGAATCGATGTCAGTAAAAAAACGCTGGATATTTGTCTGATGCTTGAAGGAATCCGTGGGCGATTAAAGACCAAAAGGATAAAAAACGACTTTAAAGCAGTACACACCATCATTACCTGGCTACAGCAGCATAATTGCGTGCTGAGTGATGTTCACATCATTATGGAGGCGACGGGTGTTTACCACGAAATAGTTGCCACAGGGTTGCATCTGGCAGGAGGGAAAGTCTCTCTGGCCAACCCTCACCGCACCCGTGAATTTGCCCGTGGTATGGATATTCTGACCAAAACTGACAAGGTCGATGCCTGGATGCTGGCATGCTATGGCGCTTTAAAGCAACCAGATGCATGGACCCCTCCGGCAGAAGAAATCCGCCATCTTAGTGCCCTCCTGAAGCGCAGAGACCTTCTGGTCAGTGATGCTACTCGCGAGAAAAATCGTCTGGAGAAATACCGGGCCACATATACTCCGGAAGTCATCATCGTCTCAGCAGAAAGTATCCTGACAAGGCTGAATGATGAACTGGCAGAAATTGAGCTGATGCTGAAACAGCACGTTGAAAGTCATTTATGCCTCAAAGAGGACTATGAACTTCTGACATCAATTAAATCAGTGGGTCCACAACTGGGGCTTAATATGCTTGTCATTCTACGCTCACATCACTTCAGGAACGCAGAGCAGGTAGCAGCGTTCCTGGGTGTTGCCCCTGTTGAAAAGCGATCCGGGACTTCTGTAAGAGGACGAACCCGGATGTCAAAAATTGGGCCACCCGAAATGAGGGCCAAGTTGTACCTTGCTGCACTTTGCGGCCTGAGATTCAACATAGCGATGAAATCCATGTATGAACGCCTGTGCCTGAATGGAAAGGCAAAAATGGTAGCTATAGGAGCGTTAATGAGGAAATTGATCCACTGGTGTTTCGGCGTCCTAAAATCCAGACGGGACCCTGTACACGATTCTGTGTAAATGCCTTTTCTCAGAAGTGACCGTCCAGGCGGTCACCGAACTCGATAATAAAA
>NZ_CBFFRL010000098.1:0-18124 GCF_965644215.1 Phytobacter sp. V69 | reverse complement strand
TTCAGGCAACCGTCTGTGGTGTTTGCAGAGCTAAGATTGGCGGCTTAGCGTTGCACTTCGGAGTTGAATCCGCCAACCACCAAGAGTGATATCGCGATTTGCCGTATAAGATTCAGCCTTGCCTGCGTCCTGCACGAATAACCTGTGCGTTAGCCTTTTTGTTCAACCTCCAGCGGCGGATGCGACGCGATAAATGCCTCCAGTTGTTGTCTGTCCGGTAACGCGCTGAGCGCCCCTTTTTGTGTCGTTGCCAGTGCACCGCAGGCGCTGGCCTGCGTTACCATCGCGCTGAGTTCATGCGGCGTCGTCGGCCAGCCGCGACTGGCGATAGCACTCAAGAGACCCGCCATAAAGGCATCTCCGGCACCGGTGGTGTCCAGACTATCAACCCGGTAGCCCGCAAAATGGAAAACCTGCTCCTGCCAGATCACCAGCGCCCCCTGCGCACCGCAGGTCATGATCTTTATCCGCGCCGGATAATCGGCAATGCGTGCCAATGCGGTCGTAAAATCAACGCTTTCCGTTAGCCCATACCACTCCTCTTCCGACATTTTGAGGATATCTACTTGCCGGGCCGCCTGGCGCACAGCGTCGTACATCGTCTGCTCGTCATGCCACATCTGCGCGCGCAAATTCAGATCAAAACTGAGTAAGCCACCCGCATCTCTGACCTGCTCCATCGCCTGTTCCAGCGCACAGCGGCAAGCCGGCGCGACCAGAGCGAGAGAGCAGAAATGCAGAAGATCGTGGTCAAAAACCGGCAGCGTTTCCGATGTCAAAAACTGATCGGCACAGGGGTTAACCAGGAAATCAAAGTAGCGATCGCCCCGCCCATCCAGTGACACCAGCACCGTACTGGTATGCCGTACCGCATCCCGTTGCACACAGCGGGTACCCACACCATTGTCATTCATCGTACGACAGAGAAAATCGCCAAATGCATCACGACCCACGCGCCCAATAAACCCACTTGTCTGCTCTAATCGCGCAATGCCAACGGCCACATTTACCGGCGCACCGCCCGCACAAGCCTGATATTGCATGTCTGACAGCGGCAAAAGATCGACCACCGCATCACCCAGCGTCCAGATATTCATCATTCCATCTCAATTGTTATGACCATCCAGAGATGGTCGGTAAATCACTTAGCTCTTCATTTCCCAGGCGCACGCCTGACGCACACGCGCATGACCGTTCTGGCTGAACAGCGAGAGTTCGCGTCTGTGTGGGTCGGGATAAATGCGGCTACTGAGGGCAAACTCGCCGTCATTAACGAACACTTCCAGCGACGAGCTATCAATAAAGATGCGCAACTGGAGTTGTTCGCCCGCCGATAGCGGTACACTGCGGTTCCCCGTCAGTTCCCACTGCGGATAATCACGCGCCAGCACAAGACGACTCGCCTGGTTGTCGACATACAGACGCGCACCGTCTCCCAGCCGCAGGCCGTAACATTCCGCATCACTGCACGAGAGATCCCATGTAAGCAGCACTTCCAGCGCGCTGGCGTGCTCTGTCACCACCAGCGTTTGGTTGCACAGTTCACTGACCGGCCAGGGGAATTGCTTGCCGCGTAACGTTTCCAGCTCTTTCACCGGATTCATGCGTAGCGTGGCATCTTCCGATAGCGTGAGCTCGCGTGGGAGTGAAAGCATGCCTGCCCAGCCGTCGGCTTTCTCCGGCATTGGCGATTCCCACATGGCCAGCCAGCCCATGACAATGCGGCGGCCATCCGGGGTGGTAAAACTTTGCGGGGCGTAAAAATCATGTCCCCGATCCAGTTCCTGAAAAGGCTGCGTGGCGATAAACGGCATGCCCGGGTGCCACTGACCAACGATGTAACCATTCTGGTAAAGGTTGCGATAGTGATACCCCTCAGCCGCCACGCCCTGCGGTGAGAACATCAGGATTTGTTGGCCGCCAAGCGAGAAGAGGTCCGGGCACTCCCACATATAGCCCAGCGAACCATCGGCCTGCTTAATGCTGCTTTCATATTCCCAGTGGCGAAGGTCCGCAGAATGGTAGAGCTGCACTTCGCCAATATCGCCGCGCCGCGCGCCAACCGCCATGTACCAGTCACCTCCCTCGCGCCAGACTTTGGGATCGCGGAAATGGTGCATCCCGGCGGGAGTATCAATTACCTGCCCCTGGCGCTGAAACGTCAGGCCATCGGTGCTGGTTGCCAGACACTGCACCTGGTAAAGGTTGTCATCCGTCGGCTGTCCGGCAAATTTATGTCCGGTATAGATCAGCACCAGGTTATCGCCCTCTACCACCGCCGAGCCGGAAAAACAGCCGTCTTTGTCTTCCGGCCCTTCCGGAGCAAGCGCCACGGGCAGATGCTCCCAGCGCACCATGTCGCGGCTACGCGCATGCCCCCAGTGCATCGGCCCCCAGACAGGAGAATACGGGTGGTGCTGGTAGAAGGCGTGAAAGTAGCCGTCAAACCAGGTTAATCCATTCGGATCGTTCATCCAGCCTACCGGGGGGGCGAGATGGTATTGCGGATACCAGCGTGGGTTCACCCCGTCTTTTGTTGCATTAATGGCGTTATTTGCCGCTGTTAAGAGTGATGTCATTGCAACCTGCTTATTGATTGAGTTTCAAACGTGAGCCAGAAATCCAGGCAGCACCGTGCCCGCAGGCGTATTGCCCACTACTAAAGCGCGGTTCTCAGGAATAAAAACGGGATGGCGTATTAATCAGTTTGTTCGTGCATAGCGGTCGTTTCCTTAAGCTGATAGCAAAAAGATAACGTTAACATTTAACCTCTTCATGCAATGTTTCCCGCCCTTGTGATGTTAATCACAAAAGTTAACGTTAACATTGATGTATTGTAACCGTGATCTCATTTTTCACACCGCGCGAGCCGGTTTGCAGGTAGCGCGACGCGGCAGAGACTGGATAATGTGCCGCCGGGCGGAAACAGTAAGGACAAATGCGGAGAATATGGCTTCTTTAAAAGATGTGGCGAAGTTAGCAAACGTGTCATTGATGACCGTCTCGAGGGCGATCAACGAACCTCAGCGTCTTAAGCCTGAGACCCTGGAACGGGTCATGGCCGCCGTTGAACAGCTTAATTATGTGTCTGATCTCTCGGCAAAAAAAATTCGTGGGGGCAAATCGACGTTGAACACGATTGGCGTGCTGGCGCTGGATACCATGACCACGCCCTTCTCTGTAGAAATCACCCTCTCTATTGAAGAAACCGCACGCGCACATGGCTGGAACAGCCTGCAGGTCAATATGTTCAGCAGTGACAGCCCGGAAAAGGTGGTCGACTTACTGCTGGCGCACCGCCCTGATGGCATCATCTATACCACTATGGGACTGCGAAAGGTTCCCGTACCGGACAAACTGCGCACGCTGCCCTGCGTGCTGGCAAACTGCGAAAGTCTGACGGGTAAGCTGGCAAGCTACATTCCGGATGACGAACAGGGCCAGTATCTTGGCGTGAAGGCGTTGATCCAGTCCGGACATCGCCACTTTCTGTGTATTCATCTGCCGCAAGAAATTGTCGCCACTCATCGTCGTCGTACGGGGCTGGAACGCGCCTGCCAGGAGTCGGGAATCGACCCGGATAGCCTGTTTCATCATTATCTGCCGCCAGGCGATCAGCATCATATTGATACTGTTGAAATTCTCGCTCGCTACCTTAACGGCAAGAAACCGCCCTTCGATGCGATTGTCTGCGGGAATGACCGCGTCGCGTTTGTGGTGTATCAGGTGCTGTTAGCCAAAGGGCTGCGCATTCCGCAAGATGTCGCCGTACTGGGTTACGACAATATGGTGGGGACGGGAGAGCTGTTTGTACCACCGCTATCGACAGTACAACTGCCGCATTATGAGATAGGCCGTCTCAGCGCGTTGCATATCATTAATGGCGAGACGCATCAGGATACCGTGCGCGTCGATAGCCCCTATCTTCCCCGCCAGTCTCTGTAAACCAGACCGTGCTGGAGGTGGGTTAGCGCCACCTCCAGCGTCTGCTTATTTTGCCACCGTGCGGGCAAGCGTGGTTTTCGGCTCGCTTTCCAGCTTAAACATCATCAGCAATATCAGGCTGATGCCGTGGAAGATGGCAGGTACGCCCGCAATTAAAAAGAGAATGGCTTTCATGGTTTCCGGGCTGACGGCTTCGCCCGCTCTGTAGCCGCTGGCGGAAAGCACCAGGCCGACCATCCCGCCCGCCAGCGCCAGGCCAACTTTCATTGAGAACAGCGTGCCCGCCGCCACCACGCCAGACATTTTAATTCCCGAGCGGGCCTCGCAATAATCAGCGCAGTCGGAAGGCAACGCCCAGGCGGTAATCGCCCCCAGCCCAGCCAGCAGTACCGACACCACCAGCAACGCGCAGGCCAGGCCAATCTGCCCTGGATTAACAAAGTACAGACACAGCGCCGCCACGCCGCCGCCAAGCTGTGCCGCTTTGAGCGTACCGAGCTTCGACAGCACGCCGCGTTTGATAAGCTGAATGGCAATCATCGGCGCAATAATCCCGGCAATCGCCGTCGTAGAGAGCAGCCCGGAAACAAAGCTGTCGCCACGCTCCAGGAAGTACTTCACGAAGTAGATGGTCACGCTGCCCTTAATCACAAACGCAATGGAACTGGTGATTTTGAA
Source organism: Phytobacter sp. V69 (assembly GCF_965644215.1). Taxonomy (NCBI): domain Bacteria; kingdom Pseudomonadati; phylum Pseudomonadota; class Gammaproteobacteria; order Enterobacterales; family Enterobacteriaceae; genus Phytobacter; species Phytobacter sp. V69. The sequence goes on along the minus strand of NZ_CBFFRL010000098.1, from coordinate 13,501 downwards.
GATGTAGAAAATCACCACCGGCTTCGCTTTCATCATCACCCGCAGCTGCTTACCAAACGGCACCTGCTCACTCTCCAGTTTCACCTGATAGCGCTCTTTGGTACCCCAGAAGCAGAGCAGCATAAACGCCGTCGCCAGAATGGCGATAAAGCTCATCGCCATCATGTACGCCTGCGCCTCATTGGTTTTGCCATACCAGGCAACAAACATCGGCACCACGGTCGAGCAGATCAGGAAGGCCATTTTCGCCAGCGGGAAACGTATCGCGTTCTTGCGCCAGCTACTGGAAGAAGGAGCGGCTAAACGGCTCGCGCCAGTCCCGTGGGGAAGCCACTGGGATACCTCGATGGGCATGAGCGACGAGCGCTGGGGGCTGTTCTATTTTGGCGACCACTGCCCGGGCTACAAAATGATGACCATGCTGCCGCCGGACAGCGTGTGGAAGGTCGATATCATCGATACCTGGGAAATGACCATTACGCCTGTTGCTCAGGAAATTCGTCAGGGCGATAAGCTTGAGCTGCCGGGGAAACCCTGGATAGCGCTGCGCCTGCAACGCCTGTAATCAGATTCGCCGCCTGGTCAGTCGCACTGGCCGGGCTGGCGATCCTTGCTATATCAGAAGCGACTTACCATCCGCAGACGTTGGTCTCCTCGTCAGACTCATAGCCACGGACGATATTGATCAGATCTTTGGCCGCATCTGCCGCCACGGTGGCGTCCTGCAATTCTGCCAGCGTAGAGAAATCTTTATCCACTGACACGCCGTTATTGTTATTGGTCACCGTCAGGATGAAACCCTTCTCGCTGGCACTCTTGTCCGCCAGCTTTTCAACGAGCTCTGCCACCGCCGCCACCGCGACATTCGGCACGTAGAGCGCCATCGGTTTCAGATACACTTTTTCTGCCGTTGTTTTACTGCCGCGGTTTGTGACGGCCAGAGAATAGCCTTGGTTTTCCGTTGTCATGACATCCACCTCAACCTTCAATCAGTACGTTGGGATCGACCCAAAAATCGACGTTGAATACCGTATCGTCCGATAACGCTTCAATGCGGTGCCACTTTTCTGCCGGAACCCGGCTTCGATGGTTAACGTGTCCACAGGCTCCGGGCTGGTTTCATCCGCATAGCCGTAATAGCGGATCATCCCCTGCATGACGGACAAACGCGGGTTCACCCCCTGGCGCGTACCAGCATCCAGATGTCGCTGCCAGATTGAGGCGGGCGCGGTCTCTTTCGTCCATAACGGCGTTGAGCGCACGTGCACATAATGGGTAGGTATAACAATGCGTTGCATGTTTCATCCTCTTATTGCGTGGTTGTCGGGAGAAACTATATGTTGCGTATGGTATACCCCTTTAAAAGCCGAACGTGAGCGACCTGAAGAGGTAGGTGGGAGGGTAATCAAAAGCAGGATGTAGAAAATAATATAAAAATCAAAAAGCTATTAAAATTCACTCATGGTAAACGCGAGAGGAATAGCGCACTCAGGGTAAAAAAATACCCGCACAGAGGCGGGCATTTCTATTCAGGCTGGCGGGTTTAGACTTCAATATCCGCCATGTCGCCTTTTTCCTGCAGCCAGTTACGACGGTCTTCCGAGCGCTTCTTGGCCAGCAGCATATCCATCATCGCATTGGTACGCTGATCGTCTTCATCGCTGATAATCAGCTGCACCAGGCGGCGGGTGTTCGGATCCAGCGTCGTTTCACGCAGCTGCATCGGGTTCATTTCACCCAGACCTTTAAAGCGCTGCACGTTCGGTTTGCCTTTCTTACGCTTGAGCTGCTCCAGCACGCCTGTCTTCTCTTCTTCCGTCAGGGCGTAGTAAACCTCTTTGCCCAGATCGATACGGTAGAGCGGCGGCAGCGCAACGTAGACGTGACCATGTTTCACCAGCGTACGGAAGTGCTTCACAAACAGCGCGCACAGCAGCGTGGCGATGTGCAGGCCGTCCGAGTCGGCATCCGCCAGAATACAGATCTTGCCGTAACGCAGCTGGCTCAGATCGTCGCTGTCCGGATCGATACCGATCGCCACGGAGATATCATGCACTTCCTGCGAAGCCAGAACCTCGTCGGAGGAGACTTCCCAAGTATTAAGGATCTTACCTTTCAGCGGCATGATCGCCTGATATTCACGATCGCGCGCCTGCTTGGCAGAACCGCCCGCCGAATCCCCTTCCACCAGGAACAGCTCGGTACGGTTGAGATCCTGCGCGGTACAGTCAGCAAGCTTGCCTGGCAGCGCTGGGCCACTGGTGAGCTTTTTACGTACCACCTTCTTCGCCGCACGCAGGCGACGCTGGGCGCTGGAGATCGCCATTTCCGCCAGCATCTCTGCGGCCTGGACGTTCTGGTTCAGCCACAGGCTAAAAGCATCTTTCACCACTCCGGAAACGAAGGCCGCACACTGGCGCGATGACAGGCGCTCTTTGGTCTGCCCGGCGAACTGCGGATCCTGCATCTTCACCGACAGCACATACGCACAGCGATCCCAGATGTCTTCTGCCGATAGCTTCACGCCACGCGGCAGAATGTTGCGGTATTCGCAAAACTCACGCATCGCATCGAGCAGGCCCTGGCGCAGACCGTTTACATGGGTACCGCCCTGCATGGTCGGGATCAGATTGACGTAGCTTTCCGTCAGTAGCTCGCCGCCTTCCGGCAACCAGAGCAGCGCCCAGTCTACCGCTTCGGTTTCAGCGGAAAAATTGCCAATAAACGGTTTTTCCGGCAGTGTCGGCAGGCCGTTGACCGCTTCGGCCAGGTAGTCGTTCAGACCGTCCTGATAGCACCAGCGCTGCTCGGTGTTGTTCACCTCATCTTTGAAGGTGATTTCCACGCCCGGGCACAATACGGCTTTCGCTTTCAGCAGATGCGAAAGGCGAGAGACAGAAAAACGTGGGCTGTCGAAGAATTGCTCGTCCGGCCAGAAGTGAACGCTGGTACCGGTATTGCGTTTTCCGCAGGTGCCAACCACATTCAGATCCTGCACCTTATCGCCATTTTCGAATGCGATATTGTAAATCTGCCCGTCGCGCTTCACGTTAACTTCAACACGGCGAGACAAGGCGTTCACCACGGAAATCCCTACGCCGTGCAGACCACCGGAGAACTGATAGTTCTTGTTGGAAAACTTACCGCCCGCGTGCAGGCGACAGAGGATCAGTTCGACCGCAGGCACGCCCTCTTCCGGGTGGATATCCACCGGCATGCCGCGACCATCGTCAATCACTTCCAGGGATTGATCGGCGTGCAGAATGACATCCACGCGCTTCGCGTGGCCTGCCAGCGCTTCATCCACACTGTTATCAATAACTTCCTGACCAAGGTGGTTGGGACGGGTGGTATCGGTATACATCCCCGGACGGCGGCGAACCGGCTCAAGCCCGGTGAGTACCTCTATGGCATCAGCGTTATAGGATTGCGTCATGGTGTGTTCGTAGATAGTGACCGCATCGTTTCCTCGCTGGCTCAACGAAGCCCAAGGAAATCGACAATCTGTGTGAAATGATTCTCAAAGCCCACAAATGCATGATTACCGCCCTCTTCTACCGTTTGACGACATGCGTCGTAATAAGCCACGGCCTGGCGGTAATCCAGCACTTCATCCCCCGTTTGTTGCAGTAGCCAGATTAAATCCGGCGCATCCAACGGGTCGACCTGCATCACTTTGAGCTCGTAAATATGGCGAGACTCTAGCACATATTGCTCCCCGGTGTAGGGGTTCTCGTTGTTGCCAAGGAACTCGGCCAGTAATTCAAACGGGCGAACGGCGGGATTCACCACCACCGCAGGCAGCGTAAAACACTGTGAGAGCCAGGTTGCGTAGTAGCCCCCGAGGGACGAACCGACAATGCCCAGCGGCTGGCCGCCATGTTGCATCACCAGCGATTCGAGCAGCTCCGCAGCCTGCGCCGGATAAGCCGGCAACTGAGGAACGACAACGTTGATATCGGGGTAATGTTCAGCCAGCCAGTGGCGGAACTGCGTTGCTTTCGCAGAACGTGGCGAGCTATTAAAACCATGCAAATAAAGAAGCGTGGCCATCAGTATCCTTCTGACGCGGTATCCGGGTTGAACCGCGCGCTTTGCAAACGACAGACCTCAGTTTGCAGGCTTCCGTCCGGGTACAGATCCAACCAGCGCCAGCCTGGCGCGATTGTGTCGAGCGTAAAGTTGGCACAATGCGGTTTAAACTGCACGCAGGTCGATGGCGTCGCCAGCAGGCGGCGGCCATTCCAGTCGAGGTCCAGCTCCTGGTGAATATGCCCGCATAACAGATAGCGAACATGGGGGAAACGCGCCAGCACGTTATCCAGCTCTGCGGCATTGCGCAGGCTGTGTTGATCCAACCAGCTACATCCCGAAGGCAACGGGTGATGATGTAACAGCAATAGCGTATGACGTTCAGGGCTGGCTGCCAGTTTTTTCTCCAGCCAGTCGAGCTGGAATTCGCTCAGCCCACCGTGCGGAACACCAAATACCTGACTGTCGAGCAGAAGGATTTGCCAGTTGTCGCCTGTGATAACCCGTTTGGAGGAGGAAATGCCAGCTTCCTGGAGCGCGGTGTACATCGCCGGTTGAAAATCATGATTGCCCGGCAGCCAAACGCAAGGCGCGCCAAATCTTGCGATACCCTCAGCAAAATGCTGATAGGCCGCAGCGGATTGATCCTGCGCCAGGTCGCCCGTGGCGACAATCAAATCACACTCACGCTGCTGGGCCGCAATGGCATCCAGTACGGCCTGATAGCTTTCCCAGGTATTCACACCTAACAGCGTTTCATGCTTTGCGGCAAACAGGTGAGTATCAGTAATTTGTAATATCCTGACTCTGGCCCCACCAGCCAGAGGAAGGTTTAACAGGCTTTCCAAATGGTGTCCTTAGGTTTCACTACGCTAACAAACCGGAATCGCCATTGCTCCATGTGCTAAACAGTAACGTAGCCAGTCGGCCAGAAACTGATTAATTTGATGCTTTTCGTCGCGTTGATGCAACTTTTTATTCGGATAATCATAACGCGCCTTAAAACGAAAGATCTGCTGACTCGAACACACTTCGGCCACCATCGCATCGTGATACAGGCGCACCGTCATTGACGGCAGGCTCCAGTAGCTCACGGCTGGCAGGGTCTGCTCGATTTCCACAAGCGTAGTGTAGCGGGTGGATTCGACAATCGTTAACCGGTATTGCGCATTCGCCACCTGATAGCTCACTGTTTCGCCTGCCTCGTCGTTACGCGGCAGCAGGCGGCGGAGCTGCGCGAAATTGGTCTCGCACAGGCGCATCATTTCAGGGAAGTCAGGTGTATAACGCTTCATTTTTTCCACTCGTTTCGTAAGCTCTCATAATGCAGTTGCAGCCATTGCAGGGCGATGACAGACGCTGCGTTGTCGATTTTCCCCTCTTCAACCAACTGATAAGCCTGCTCCCGGCTCACCACATGAACACGAATGTCTTCGTTTTCATCCACCAGACCGTGAATACCTTCGGCCTGCGTGGCGTCCACTTCGCCAACCAATATAGATAAGCGCTCGCTGGTGCCGCCAGGACTTGCCAGATAGCTCAACATTTTCTTCACGCGACCGACTGTCAGCCCCGCTTCTTCTTCCGCCTCGCGCCGAACGACATCTTCGACAGATTCGCCCTCTTCAATCATGCCGGCCACCATCTCCAGCAACCACGGGCTTTCGCTGGTATCAAATGCGGCGATGCGAATCTGTTCAACCAGCACGACTTCATCACGCACTGGGTCAAAGGGTAGCAAGACTGCGGCGTGACCGCGTTCAAAAATTTCACGTCGTACCTCACCGCTCATTTCACCGTTAAATAAACGGTGGCGAAAACGGTAGAGATCGAGCGAAAAAAAACCGCTGTAGAGAGTTTCCCGTGCAATAATTTCTACATCGTTTTTAGTGAAAGTCACAGCAGAGGTTTCTGGCTTACTCATGCGGATATCCTGTTCTTAAACAATGTTGATTTTGCGGTTTTCAAGCCCGTTTGACTGTCGTTTCAATCGCCATGTGATAGATTGGGGCAAATTTACGCCGGATGGCACGTTACGCCAACCTTCAGCGGTGGCGTTCTCTGTTAGAATCGGCGATTATTTCTAAATTTAGATCAGCGCTATTCATGCTTCACAACAAGGAATGCAAATGAAGAAATTGCTCCCCATCCTTATCGGCCTGAGCCTGACAGGTTTCAGCGCTATGAGCCAAGCAGAAAACCTGTTGCAGGTTTATCAGCAGGCGCGTTTAAGCAACCCCGATCTGCGTAAATCCGCCGCCGATCGTGATGCAGCTTTCGAGAAAATTAACGAAGCGCGCAGCCCGTTACTGCCACAGCTGGGTTTGGGTGCGGATTACACCTACGGCAATGGCTACCGCGACAACAATGGTGTGAACTCCAACGTCACCAGCGGCTCTCTGCAGCTTACGCAAACCTTGTTTGATATGTCCAAATGGCGTGCGTTGACGTTACAGGAAAAATCCGCAGGCATCCAGGATGTAACCTACCAGACCGATCAGCAGACGCTCATTCTGAATACCGCTACCGCCTATTTTAACGTACTGAGCGCGATTGACTCGCTCTCTTATACCGAAGCACAGAAACAGGCCATTTACCGTCAGTTGGATCAGACTACACAGCGTTTTAACGTAGGCCTGGTTGCCATTACTGACGTGCAGAACGCCCGTTCACAGTACGATACCGTGCTGGCGAACGAAGTCACTGCCCGCAACAACCTCGACAATGCCGTTGAGTCACTGCGCCAGGTCACCGGTAACTACTACCCGGAACTGGCATCGCTGAACGTTGATGGCTTCAAGACTGACAAACCGCAGGCGGTTAACACCCTGCTGAAAGACGCGGAAAGCCGCAACCTGGCGTTGCTGCAGGCACGTCTGAACCAGGATCTGGCGCGTGAACAAATTCGCCAGGCGCAGGATGGCCACCTGCCGACACTGGGGTTAACCGCTTCAACCAGCGTATCCAATACGAAATACAACGGTTCCGCGACCACTGGTGCTAATGCGCAGTCATATAAAGACCGCGATATCGGCCAGAACTCCGTTGGCCTGACCTTCTCTCTGCCACTGTACCAGGGCGGTCTGGTGAACTCTCAGGTCAAACAGGCGCAGTACAACTTCGTTGGCGCGAGCGAACAACTGGAAAGCGCACACCGCAGCGTTGTGCAGACCGTACGCTCTTCCTTTAACAACGTGAATGCCTCTATCAGCAGCATCAACGCGTATAAACAAGCCGTTGTGTCTGCTCAGAGCTCTCTGGATGCGATGGAAGCTGGCTACTCTGTGGGTACGCGTACCATCGTTGACGTGCTGGATGCGACCACCACGCTATATAACGCTAAGCAGCAGCTGTCCAGCGCACGTTACACTTACCTGATTAACCAGTTGAACATTAAATCAGCCCTCGGCACCCTGAACGAACAGGATCTACTGGCGCTGAACAGCACGCTGGGTAAATCCATCTCCACCTCGCCAGAAAACGTGGCGCCGGAGAACCCGGATCAGGAAGCGCGCGTGCAGAATATGGCAAACGGACAAGCGCCGCAGGCACAACCGGCAAGCGCGCGTAAGACCACGCACTAATTCGTTTTTTGCATCATTACCGTCACGGGGGCATTCAGCCCCCGTTTTTACGTAAGGCAACGTAAAGATCCCCTCTGCCGACCCGCATCCGGCTTCATTTTCAGACACTCATCCTCTATCCTGACCTTTTATCAATATCTGTGGGTCTCGGAAGACAAATATGAAACGGACAAAAAATATTAATCATGCGATGTTTCGCAAAAGCTGGGGCGCTCGTCACCTGACGCCCGTCGCGTTCGCCGTGACCGCCGTCTTTATGCTGGCAGGCTGCGAACAAAATGATGAAACGGTCAAAATGTACCAGAACGCTGATGACTGCTCGTCGGCAAACCCGGGCAAAAGCGCTGAATGTAAAACCACCTATGACAACGCAGTGAAAGAAGCAGCACGTACTGCGCCGAAGTATGCTTCACGCGAAGATTGCGTGGCGGAATTTGGCGAAGGCCAGTGCCAGCAAGCTCCTGCCCAGGCGGGTATGGCGCCAGAGAACCAGGCGCAGGCACAGCAATCCGGTGGCAGCTTCTGGATGCCACTGATGGCGGGCTACATGATGGGTCGTCTGATGGGCGGTGGCGCGGGCTACGCTCAGCAGCCGCTGTTCAGCTCCAAAAACCCGGCCAGCCCGGCCTATGGCCAGTACACCGATGCCAGCGGTAAGAATTATGGTGCAGCCCAGTCCGGGCGTACTGCAACGGTGTCGAAAACCGCAATGGCCCCTAAACCGGCAACCACCTCAACCATCACCCGCGGTGGCTTTGGCGAATCGGTGGCTAAACAAACCACCATGCAGCGTAGTGCCAGCGGCACCACCACACGCTCAATGGGCGGCTGATGACAATGGAAAGAATCAGCATTGTCGAACGCCCCGACTGGCGCGAGAAAGCCACCGAGTACGGCTTCAACTTTCACACCATGTATGGCGAGCCGTACTGGTGTGAAGACGCCTACTACAAGCTGACACTCGCCCAGGTGGAAAAACTGGAAGAGGTCACCGCCGAGCTTCACCAGATGTGCCTGCAGGTGGTGGATAAAGTTATCGGCAGCGACGAGCTACTGGCGAAGTTCCGCATTCCAAAGCACACCTGGAGCTTTGTTCGTCAGTCATGGAAAACCGGACAGCCTTCGCTCTATTCACGCCTCGACCTGGCGTGGGATGGCACCGGAGACCCTAAGCTGCTGGAAAATAATGCCGATACCCCTACCTCACTGTATGAGGCGGCGTTCTTTCAGTGGATCTGGCTGGAAGATCAGGTTGCGGCGGGCAACCTGCAGGAAGGCAGCGATCAGTTCAATAGCCTGCAAGAAAAACTGATTGAGCGTTTCGCCGAGCTACGTGAACAGCATGGCTTTAACCTGCTGCATTTCGCCTGCTGTCGCGATACGGTCGAAGATCGTGGTACCGTGCAATATCTGCAGGACTGCGCCGCCGAAGCGGACGTCGCCAGCGAGTTTCTGTATATCGAAGATATTGGCCTCGGGGAAAAAGGACAGTTTACGGATCTGCAGGATCAGGTGATCAGTAATCTGTTTAAGCTCTATCCCTGGGAGTACATGCTGCGCGAAGTGTTCTCGACCAAGCTGGAAGACGCAGGCGTACGCTGGCTGGAACCGGCGTGGAAGAGCATCATTTCGAACAAAGCGCTGCTACCGATGCTGTGGGAGATGTTCCCGAATCATCCGAATCTGCTGGCTGCTTATTTTGCCGAAGACGCCCATCCGGAAATGGACAAATACGTGGTTAAGCCGATCTTCTCTCGTGAAGGGGCGAACGTATCCATTATCGAAAATGGCAAAACGGTTGAAGCGGTCGAAGGCCCGTACGGCGAAGAAGGCATGATCGTCCAGCAATTCTGCCAGCTACCCAAGTATGGCGATAGCTACATGCTGATTGGCAGCTGGCTCATTAACGATCAACCGGCCGGGATTGGCATTCGTGAAGACCGCGCGTTGATCACTCAGGATCTGTCACGCTTCTATCCGCATATTTTCGTGGAATAACGCGTTGTTCGTCTGCCCATGCAAAAAACGGTAACCCGAGGGTTACCGTTTTGCATTTAGCCAATCTGTACCGACAGCATACTCAGGCTGCCCATCTCGATACCATCAACCGGAATGGTGATCGCTTCCTGACCATCCCACGCGCCCAGAACATAGAGCAGCGGCAGGAAATGGTCCGGCGTCGGGTTAGATAACGAACCACCTTCATGCGACATGTAGTTCACCAGCGGGTGCTGCTCGGTCGGCCCCTGCCACGTCAGGTTATCCTTCACAAATTCGTTGAAGGAGGTTGCCCACGGGTACGGCGAGCTATCACCATGCCAGCGTGCCGTGCGCAGGTTATGCACCACGTTACCGCTCGCCACCAGCATGATGCCTTCATCGCGCAGTGCTGCCAGCTTACGGCCGATTTCCATATGCCATGCGGCCGGTTTGGTGCTGTCGATGCTCAACTGCACCATCGGGATATCGGCATTCGGGTACATCTTGATCAGCACACCCCAGGAACCGTGGTCAAAACCCCAGGCTTCTTTATCCAGAGTAACCGGAACAGGTGCCAGCAAATCGACCAGATGCTGAGCCAGCGCCGGCGATCCTGGTGCCGGGTAATGCGTGTCATACAGTGCCTGTGGGAAACCACCAAAATCATGGATGGTTTTCGGTGCTTCCATTGCCGTCACCCCGGTGCCACGCGTAAACCAGTGTGCAGAGACCACCACAATGGCTTTCGGGCGCGGCAGCGTTTCGCCAAGCTGAGCCCAGGTGCGGGTATAAACGTTATCTTCCAGAACATTCATCGGGCTGCCGTGGCCCAAAAACAGTGCTGGCATACGAGGTGCAGACATGATGATATCCTTACTGAGTGTGTCATTTTGATGTACACACATTACGCTTTTTCATCAGACGATGAACTCAGATAAGTATGATGAAGATATTCAGATTTTTTGAATGTAAGAATTGCGTAAAGGTGATGCGGCGGCCTCGCTTTGGAATTCATTAATTCATAGCATTAATGAGAACTATTATCATAAGGAGTGATACATGTCAGCACCACTGATTCTGACGTTACTGGCAGGCGCAGCTACCTTTATCGGCGCCATTCTGGGAGTTGTGGGCCAGAAACCGTCAAACCGTGTACTGGCATTTTCGCTGGGATTCGCTGCCGGCATTATGCTGCTTATCTCCCTTATGGAAATGCTGCCAGCCGCGCTGGCAACCGAAGGCATGTCACCGATGCTCGGCTACGGCATGTTCGTCATCGGCCTGTTGGGCTACTTCGCGCTGGATCGCATGCTTCCCCATGCGCACCCGCAGGATTTAATGCAGGGCTCAGGCTCTGAACGTCCCGTCCAACGTAAGATCCAACGGACGGCGATCCTGCTGACGCTGGGCATCAGTCTGCACAATTTTCCGGAAGGTATCGCCACCTTTGTGACCGCCAGTAACGACCTCGAACTGGGCTTCGGAATCGCGCTGGCGGTGGCATTGCACAATATTCCTGAAGGACTTGCCGTTGCCGGGCCGGTCTATGCGGCAACCGGCTCGAAACGCACAGCCATCTTTTGGGCTGGCATTTCCGGGTTAGCGGAGATTCTGGGTGGGGTACTGGCCTGGTTGGTACTGGGCAGCCTGGTCTCCCCAATGGTAATGGCAGCCGTTATGGCGGCAGTGGCGGGGATCATGGTCGCGCTCTCAGTGGATGAACTGATGCCGCTGGCAAAAGAGATCGACCCCAACAACAACCCAAGCTATGGCGTACTGTGCGGGATGTCGGTCATGGGCCTGAGTCTGGTCGCGCTGCAGTCGATGGGATTCGGTTAACGCATTCAGGCGTTGCTCGCGCCTATTGAGCAACGCCGCTTCCGGAAGCCGCTTCGGGTTTCGCCCTCGCGTCTTCTTTTGCTTGCATAGCCTGAATAATCTGTAACGCGCGCTGGTAGCCTTCTTGCTGGGCGTCACGATCCTGACGGAAGGCCCGGCAATTGCGGCGCAGGCACATGATATGCGCGAACATCACGAATACGACGACAAAAAAACCGCACCAATAAATCAGCATATCCCCTCCAATGGAACCCACCTTAACAATCAAAAAGTCCAGGCTATTGTTCTGAAAGATAAAAATGGAAGACAATGCAGCAGACTCCACCCCATGTCGCCATATTTAACAAATCTGATGGTTACCACTTTATAAGTAGCGCGCCGTAGTATCCATTAGTGAGATCAACAAACGTCGAGAATCGCGAAGCAGGTTCTGTTCCGGCAAGGGAAAACGGGGAATTCAGGTATAAAAAAAACCGAATTCGGCTGCCCGGCCTCGGTTTTTCTCAACGCATTATCACTTAGCTGGCTTTGCGCTCATGCTCCTGGCGGTAGGCCACCAGGTCTTCAATTGTGATAACAGCCATGTTGTGTTCGCGGGCAAACGCGATACAGCCTGGCGCACGCGCCATTGAGCCGTCATCATTGGTCAGTTCACACAGTACGCCTGCAGGTTTGAAACCGGCCAGGGTTACCAGGTCAATGGTCGCTTCGGTATGACCGCCGCGCGTCAATACGCCACCCGGTTGCCCACGCAGTGGGAAAACGTGGCCAGGGCGATTTAAATCGGAAGGTTTAGCGCCATCAGCAATAGCGGCACGCACAGTAGTCACGCGGTCAGCAGCAGAAACACCGGTAGTCACACCTGTTGCGGCTTCGATGGTCACGGTAAAACCGGTACCGTACGCGCTGGTGTTGTTTTCGACCATCATTGGCAGATCAAGTTGTTTACGACGATCTTCGGTGATGCACAGGCACACAATGCCGCTACCATGACGAATAGTCAGCGCCATTTGTTCAACGGTCATGGTTTCCGCAGCAAAGATCATGTCACCTTCGTTTTCACGATCTTCATCATCAAGCACCATCACACCACGGCCTTCGCGCAGTGCAGTTAAAGCATGTTCAATACGTTCGAATGGCGTGCCAAAAGAAGTAAGCAGCGTCTGATTCATGGTAAAAGACCTCAATAAAGTTATGGTTACCAGAATCAGGGCAGTCTTAGGAGTGTCGCAGAGCGACAAAAAAATAACGCGAGCAGGCCTCCAGGCCCAACTGAATCGTTACTCTCTCCCATCCGGACTCTAACCGTCGGCCCCGGAATTACACCGGATCTGCTGACCTTTCGATTTTCATCGAAAGCGCTCGCGGGCTTTCAGCGTTCGCTGATTTACCGCCGGTGGGGAATTTCGCCCCGCCCTGAGAATAAGCGGGATAACTATAACGCTATTGATTACCTTCGGCAACGCATAACCTTCAAACAAATCTGGTTTATCGTCATGGCATATCACACTACAATAATTGTCAGAATCTATCCGAACAGGGAACTTACAAATGATTGACCCGAAAAAAATTGAACAGATTGCGCGTCAGGTCCACGAATCGATGCCAAAAGGGATTCGCGAGTTCGGGGAAGATGTAGAGAAAAAAATTCGCCAGACCCTGCAGGCACAGCTGACCCGCCTCGACCTGGTCAGCCGCGAAGAGTTTGATGTGCAAACGCAGGTCCTGCTGCGCACGCGTGAAAAACTGGCACTGCTGGAACAACGCCTGAGCGAGCTGGAAAACCGCAATGCGTCGGCAGAGGTGAAACCGGCCCCGGCTATTCCTCCCGTGGATGCTCCGGATACAAACGCCTAAGTAAATTCTGATACTTCCCCCCTCGTCGCCAGACGCACAGGGGTAATCGATAAGAATAATCCTCGATTACCCCTACAATATTCCGGTAAATCATCTGTATTTTTGTTATTCCGCATTCATGATATTATCGCCTTAGGGAAGGTGCGATTTAATCGGTGGGGTTCAGTGGAGTCCTTAGCTGTATTAGCCTTACCTTAGCTGAGCTGTAT
>NZ_CBFFRL010000097.1:0-18141 GCF_965644215.1 Phytobacter sp. V69 | reverse complement strand
TAGTCATGATAATAGGGCCTTCTGATTAGAAGGCCCTATTATCAATGATTTTTATCCTCGTGACGACACTATCTAACCAGCCAGAAAAATTTAATCAGGTTTTTTCCGCAGGACGCTTACAACAACTCTCCAGCTGGTGTCATTTTTACCCGCAGACCATCACCGAGCAAAATATTGCTGCACGGCTTCCAGAGCTTGCAAAAACGGAGGTGATATTTTCGAGCTGGGGTATGTTTCCCCTTAACGACTCACAGCTTGATGCCCTGCCAAATTTAAAAATTCTGTTTTATGCCGCCGGAAAAACGGATGCTTTCGCCAGTACGCTGATTAAACGCGGCATTATTGTCGTCAGTGCCTGGCGCGCCAACGCCGTACCGGTGGCGGAATATTGCCTCGCGCAGATCTTACTGGGCTGCAAAGGGTATTTTCGTAATCAGCGTGAATACCAGACACCCACAGATTTTACGCCGCTACACCACCATCACTCCGCGCCGGGTGTCTATGATGAGCGCGTCGCATTAATTGGTGCAGGCGCTATTTCACAGACGCTGGCCCAGCTTCTTCGCCCCTTTGCGCTGGAGGTAATCACGGTTCCTTCGCGCGCCGGGAAACGGACCTTAAGCCTGGAAGCCGCCTTTGAAACCGCGCTGGTGGTGAGTAACCATTTGCCCAATCGCGATGACAACCAACACATTCTCAACGGCGATTTATTTCGCCGCATGCGCCCCGGCGCGGTGTTTCTTAATACCGGCAGAGGGAGGCAGATTAACGAGGCACAGCTTACCACCGTCATGCAGCAACGCCCCGATCTGACCGCTTTACTGGATGTAACCTCCCCTGAGCCACCGGCTTTCAACTCACCGCTGTATCAGCTACCCAATATTTTACTCACCAGCCATATCGCCGGCGCGATGAATAATGAAACGCGCAGGCTTGGCGATCTTATTATCGCTGAATTTAAACGTTGGGTAGACAATGAACCGCTGCAGCATCAGGTGATATTTTAATTTCCGACACCCATAAAAGTAACCTTAATTTATGTGAACACGATCAAAGCTAGTGTTTAGCGATTTCCAACATTCTTTATTGTGTCTAATGCCAATGAAAACACCTAAATAAATCGTTGTAATTTCATAACTTTAATATTTGGCACGTGAGTTGCAATTATATTTTCAACCATCAACACAATAGAGGCACAGACAAATAATAACGAATCAAGCTGTACCAAAAATTTAAATTTAAAAATAACGCCACAAATACGCGTTAAAACCATGCGTGTTAATAAATAAATGGATAACCCCATGAAAAAATCAACTTATTTTACCATTGCCTTACCGCTGACCTTATTTACCATGAACGCTTTCTCCGCCGCCACCTGGGTAGATAATCGTTACGCGCACACTACTGCCTCTGAGAAAAATCAGTATAAAATTGGTGGAGGACATATTTTTGATAACGGTGCAGGTATTCTGGTATCAGCCATGTACGATTTAGGCCAAGATTTTAACCAGATGCGCAGCACCTTCCAGGAATATGAAGGGTGGTATCCTGTTCCATTGAGCGATAAATGGACGCTGACGCCGGGTGGGCTGTCCGATATCGACAGTAACGGCACGAAAATCGCCCCGTATTTAGGCCAGGATTATAAAGTCAGTAAAGTCTTCAGCATTGGCAGTCGCTATCGTTATAACCACATGACCCACAAAGAGCATGATTACAACGGCAACATGGACTACAACGATAGCCATCAGTTTGATCTGTTCTTCAACTACCAGGCAACGGATAAACTCTGGCTGCAGTTAAACCCGGAGTTTTTCGTCAACGCCAACGATTTTAACGCCTCAAACGGACAGAAAACCCACTGGGAACCGAGCATAGTGGCGCGCTACCGCCTGGATAAAAACTGGATGCCATATGCCGAAGTGGCCTGGCTGGACCAGGATCAGAACCATGACGACCAGGTGCGATTCCGTATTGGTATTCGCTACTACATCAACTAAACACGTTATCCGCCGGGGCAGGCAAGCTACCCCGGCTTTTTTATGCTTCGCGCACCACGACGTGCGAGAACAGCGCCATGCCCTGCGTCTCACTCTCCTGCCCACGGGCATAAAGGCCAAATCTGGCCCCGACCCATTTCCCTGCCCCCGCAGAAAAACCCGGGGTCACTTCCCGCCACGTGTCACTGGCAACGCG
This sequence comes from Phytobacter sp. V69, assembly GCF_965644215.1. NCBI lineage: Bacteria > Pseudomonadati > Pseudomonadota > Gammaproteobacteria > Enterobacterales > Enterobacteriaceae > Phytobacter > Phytobacter sp. V69. The sequence goes on along the minus strand of NZ_CBFFRL010000097.1, from coordinate 15,945 downwards.
ATAGCAAAAACGGCTGATCCCATCGTAATCAACATGGAATCCAAGTTCAGGGTTCTCTGACAAGTCATCGCAAATGGACAACACAGATTCGCTCACTTCGCCTCGATCGCTGTTCCAGCCGTGGCGTAACCGTAACTGCACACCAGAGGTTTCCCGCACCAGGCACAGCGCGGCAAAACGCTCGCCATAGATAATCAGGCCCGCTTCATCTCCCGGCTGGCTGAACTGGCTCGCCAGTGAAAGGGTGACCACAAAGCGTTCGGCGGGAAATTTTTGCAACAGCATCTGCGGCAAGGTGTAGAGGCTACCGTTATGGGGTGCACAGCGCAGCGCTAATCCTGCCGAACCTGTCCCCATCCAATGCGCCTGTGGGTTAGCCTGCCACTGCCATTGCAGGCCTGGCTTACCTTCAGGGAAGTTGTCGCTGGTTTGTGGTGAACAGGGCATTGCCGGTAAGGAAGGCCGGGGATGACGGATAACGGGCTGTCCTTTGCCCGCATTGCCCAGCGGTTCACCAATGGCGGGCCAGCCATCTTCCTGCCAGCACAGGGGCTGCAAATGCACAACCCGGCCATAGACGCCTTTGTCCTGAAAATGGAAAAACCAGTGTTCCCCGTTCTCCAGCGCCACCCATGCCCCCTGGTGTGGACCATTCACCGCCGTATCGCCCTGATGCAACACATCCCGGGGCTGCCACGGCCCCGAAAGCTGTGTGGCGCGTAATACCGTTTGCCAGCCGCGCTTAACGCCGCCCGCGGGCGCAAAAATCCAGTACTCATTGGCATGTTTATAGAGCTTTGGCCCCTCCAGCGTCGGGTGTGAGGGCGTGCCATCGAAAATAATCCGTCCGTCATCAAGCAGACGGGAAGCATCCGGCGCCATCTCAATCAGTTGCAACTTATTTTTAATGCCGCTGCGGCTATACGCAAAAGCATGCACCAGCCACGCCCTTCCGTCGTCGTCCCAGAACGGGCAGGGATCAATCCAGCCAGGCGCTTTTTTCAGGCAGCGCGGCGCGCTCCATTCGCCAAGCGGGTCACGGGTATGGGTAACAAAAATACCGTCATCCGGCAGGCTGTAGAAAATCCAGAACTGCCCATCGTGATAGCGAATTGACGGTGCCCAGACGCCCTTCCCGTGCTGAACAGCATCATATTCCGGTGACGGGAGCCGCTTAACGGCATGGTTAACGATGCGCCAGTGAACCAGATCACGCGAGTGGAGTAGCGGTAAGGCGGGCAGTTGATTAAAGCAGGATGAAACCATCCAGAAATCATTTCCCACCCGAATAACATCAGGATCGGCGTAATCGGCGTGAAGAACAGGGTTTTGATAGTGTGACAGCATGATGTGGCTCCTTTTTATCTGTCGAAGCCGATGCAATAATCACGCCACCGATTTTTTATGTTTAATTTCAATGCATTAAAAACGGAAAAGACACAAAAAAAGCGCCAGATGGCGCTCTTTCGACAGTTGCGGTTGTTTCAACCTTTTCCTTCAGGCTCCCAGATGCGCCTCCATCCAGCTAAACAGGCGGGTGTAGCCTTCTTCACTTCCCTGTTCAAAGGGAAACACCGGGCCGAGCGCCATCGGTTCGGCGTTGGCAGCCAGCACCGCCAGCTCCGGCAGATACTCTTCGCCAGGATGGCCAACCCGCCGCTCACCAAGGCGCCGGGCATAACGGGCGACGGCGACATCAGGAGCGACCGCGTTCCAGACTTCAAGAATCCGCGTCACCCCGGCCTTCTCCAGGTACTCAACCAGCTTCTCCTTTGGCTGAAAACCAAACCAGGCGTCGACGATAAACGGGCAGCCTGCTGGCGCATGGCGAATGATCGACCAGATAACATCATAGGCCGCGCAGCCCAGCTTGCGGTTAAACGCCCGGTCGATTTCGCTAAACTGCGCCATAAACGGCTCTTTAATGCCGTCGATGGTCAGAATGGGCAGTGAAAACCGTTCCGACAGCTGACGCGTCACCGTGGTTTTGCCGGATGCCGGTACACCGTTGACCAGCACGACCGTTTTCATTTGCGTAGTCATAACAGCGCCACCACCTCCTCCCTTGTCCGTGCCACCCGCAGTGCCGCCATCGTTTCATCGTTGTCCAGCAGATGTACGATGGCGCGGATCCCTTCTTCAATATGCGCATTGCTGTTGCGTGCCCCGAACATAATGACAATGTCCGCCGCCTCACTTTCACCAAAGCGTATCGGTTCCTGTAACAACACCAGGCTAAAGCAATCCCGCTTCACGCCACACTCCGGGCGCGCATGCGGCATGGCGACGCCCTCATCAAACACATAATAGGCACCATGTTCCAGCGTACTGTCGATCACCGCTTCGCCATAGCGGGCCTCCAGATAGCCCCCGTCAATCAGGGGCCGGGCGGCCAGCCGAATCACCTGCCGCCAGTCCTTTTCCGTTACGCCAACCTGAATCGCATCCGCTTCGATGAGAAGATCTTTAATCGTCATCCGTTCTCCCTAAATATTACGCCGAATAATATTGCGCAATTCGTCGATACGAATAAAGAGAGAATCCACTTCATGGCGATGCTGTTTACTTTTAGCAAAGACATTTAATGCCCGGTTATACAGCAACATTAATTGTTTTTGCACATCGCTATTTCGCGGATCCTCCACCAGATTACCTTCCAGTTTCTTAATATCGACAGCCAGCAATTCAGCCTGCCTGTCATATTCTTCCACCGCCGTATCGTCTTTTTTCCACAACGACTTCAATGATTCAAACATGACTCACTCCCGCCCCGACGTGTGCCGGAGCACCAGGGTTATGGAATAAAATTAACGTGGTAATGCAGGATTATTTAAATAAATTCATTTTCTCGACCAGCACCTGAGTGACGGCATCGTTGGCAGGGATCAGGAATTTACGCACGCTGTCATTCACCTTCCCTTTTTCAAAGGTCGATTTGCACTGACCAACCCACTGCACATTCATCTCGGTGCCGACGTTTACTTTATTGATACCTTCGGTCACGGCTTTACGCATATCCTCATCGCTCACGCCGGTTCCGCCATGCAGCACCAGCGGCGTACCGGTGGCGGCGCTGATCTCCTGCAGACGCTGATGCTGAATCTGCGCCTTGCCGGTATAGAGCCCGTGTACCGTACCGACCGACACCGCCAACATGTCCACGTGAGTTTCTTCGACAAAACGCGCCGCGTCCTCCACGGTAGTAAAGCAAATGTCCTCTTCAGCCACGGCTTTTCCGTCTTCCGAACCGCCAATTGCGCCTAATTCAGCTTCAACCGAAATACCGCGCGGACGCGCCATCTCCACCACAATGCGGGTATTGGCAATATTCTCATCAATATCCAGATGCGAACCGTCGTACATAATTGAACTGAATCCGGCATCGATTGCAGTCTGAATCGCATTAATATCCGAGCAGTGATCCAGATGCAAACAGGTGGGCACATTTTCGCTTGCCGATAATGAGCGCACGGAATCCACCAATAATTGATAGCCCAGATATTGCGCTGTCCCGGTGGATATCTGAATCATTAACGGGCTGTTAGTTTGTTTTGCCGCTTTAAAAAAGGCCGGCAGCATTTCCAGGCAATGTAAATTAAAGGAACCGACCGCTTTAAAATGACGTTCTTTGGCAATCTCTAACAGCGCAGTGAAATTATGCAGACTCATGGACTTTCTCCCCTTTAGGTTTAGCTGACTTGCCATTAACGAACCAGGCAAGGAACGCGACAAAGACAATAAACAGAGCGACAAACAGCCAGTTATTCTGGAAGGCATGACCCAGAACCAGGCCAGAGCTGATGACATCGGAGTCACTGAACGTCACCCCGGTAAAGCCGTAACTTTCCAGCATCGGCACCAGGATGGCCGGCAGGAAGGTAATAAAGAGACCGTGGACAACGCCGCCGATAACCGCACCACGACGCCCGCCCAATGCGTTACCAAAAACACCCGCCGTGCCACCCGCGAAGAAGTTGGTCAGCAGGCCAGGCAGGATCATCGCCAGACCAAACATCGGGAAGACCAGCATGCCGATAATCGAACCGACAGTAGTGGCCAGGAAGCCGACAATGACCGCGTTCGGGGCGTAGGGGAACAGGACCGGACAATCGAGCGCTGGTTTGGCGTCCGGGACGATGCGCATGGCGATACCCCGAAAAGCAGGCACCAGTTCGTTCAACAACAGACGGACGCCGCTATAAAGGACGAACACCCCGGCCACAAACTGGATGGATTGCATAAAGGCGTACATCAGGAAGTTCACGCCATGGGAGAACTGACCGATGTATTCCGGACCTGCCGCCACCGCCGGGATCAGGTACATCGGCACCATCACCACCGCCATGGCAAGATAGGTATCCTGCAGGAATTTAAAGTTATCCGGCAGTTGCAGGTCTTCCGTGGAGCGGGAGCCCTTGCCGACCACTTTCGCCACCGCCGCCTGTACCAGATAGCCGATGGTGCAGAAGTGCCCCAACGCCACGTCATCAGAACCGGTAATGCGTCTGACCACCGGTTGCGCCAGCGCCGGCATCAGTACCGCCATCGCACCGCCAAAAATACCGCCCGTGAGGATCAGCGGCAGCCCGGTCAGGCCCGCTTTGTAACCAATAACCGCCCCGATGGTCGCCATCCACAGCAATGCCTGGCCCGTCAGGAAGATGTATTTCAGCGGCGTCAGGCGGGCAATAATGATGTTGACCGCGAAAATCACCATCAGCGTCAACGCCACTTCGGAACCCAGTTCGCGGTTCGCCAGCCCGGCGATGGCCGCTACGTCGGTGATATAACCTTTCATCCCGAAACCGTGGGTGAAGATATCGTTCAGGAAAGTCAGGGTAGCGACGATGATATTGATCCCCGCCATCATGATTAAAAAGCCGAGCAGCGTTTTAAAGGTGCCTTCGGCAATTTTTCCCGGTGATTTCTTTTGTAAGATCAAACCGAGCATGGCAATAAAGGCGATTAATATCGATGCCTGCCCGAGTAAATCTTTGACGATAAACTCAACAAAGCTATTCATGGTCAGCTACCTTCATGTTATGCAATTTTAAGAACGCGATAATTTTTTGTTCGATCTCTTCTTTATCGGTTAATTTATTAAGCACGACGACACGTCTGATTTCTTCTTCACTGGCATCCGCCGTTAAAATGTCGGCAAATACTTTTTGTGTCAAAATCATATCGGATTTAAATGCACCGGCTTCTGAAACTGTGGTGTGTTCAACTTTTGCCGGAATTTCTAATTTTTTCAGCACCGCTTTCGCGCTCATTTCGATCGCAAAGCTGGAGCCGAGGCCGCAGCCACATACGCAAAGAACTTTAAGCATGTAAATCTCCTCAAATAATATTGAGTTGTTTGGCCAGTTTGTAGGGATGTCCTTCTGTGTCTACCAGACGTTTTTTCATACTAATAAGATCAATTGGAATAGGTTTATTACTGGAATTGATAATAATGGCTTTATTCTTCATGCCAGATTGAATACAACGTACCACTTCACTGGCCATAATGGTGCCCTGATAAATCTCTTCACAGGTGGGATCACCGTTACGTAAACCATAGCCAATAATCGTTTTACGAATACGCACGCCAATCCGCGGTTCAAGCTGCTTCATCATGGTGTCGATAGCGCCCTGAAAACCGGGCGTATACTCTCTGGTGTAACCTTCGGAGCACAGGATCACCACGCTGTTCTGGCTGGCAAGGCGGTTTTTAATGCGTTGAGATAACTCATCAATTGGGATCTGGCATTCCGGAATAAGGGCAATATCCGCATTGCTTTTGATCGCCGATTGCAGCGTCAACTCGCCACAGTAGCCTCCCAGCACTTCCACCATAAATACGCGGCCAGGTAACGCCCGACCAGTATTTCGCAGGCGGGAAACCTCCTTGATAATTTGTTCGCAGGCGGTAGAAAAACCAATTGAATAATCACTGCCATACACATCATTATCAATCGTCATACCGACGCCAAAACAATTAATATCAAACTCACTGAGCGTATTTAAAAATTGCAGCGATCCGTCACCACCCGCCATAACGAGCACATCAATTCGCAACGATTTTAATTTCTTCGCAATCGCTTCGTATTCACTGCGCACTAATTTACGGGTTGTGCGACCAGACGTAATAACAGGGATAGAGGAAATGGAAAAATCCACTAAATCCCGCCAGTCAATTTCATTGTGTTTCTTTTCAAGTAAACCAGGTATCCCTCCATTGAACAGGGTAATTTCTGCCTGTGCCAGTCTCGCAATCTGAAAAATAAAATTATTTATTCCCGATACATCACCACCGCTAATGACTACACCGATTTTCATCGCGAATTCCCTACTGGCTGCCTGTGCGAATATTTTTCCCTGACTTCAAGGGTCATATTTGCAATGAAAGTCACATTTTATGGATAATTCTCTTACCACCAACCATTGACACCAATGTTAAACACTCATTATTTGTGATAACAATCACATAAACGCAGTGAGATTCAACTCACAGTATTTTTAATAATTCCTTTTCAATCATTGAGTTATAAAAACATGAAATTGGGGATGTTACGGGGAAATAAAATCGCCGTTAAGGCTTTTAGACGGATAGTAATTTTGTGATTGTAGCCGCATTTTTTAGCGTAAAAGAGGCATACGGGAAGAGATATTCAGAAGCGGGAGAGCGAAAACCGGGGAGAAAAGAACCTGTCCCCGCTCCGAAGAGTCAGGGACAGCGGCAGTGCGGGAAAACTTATTTGGTCAGTTCAGCAGTCATATGAACCTGGTTACCGCTGAAAGCTTCGGTAATCTGGTATGAAGACGCGCCAGCCTGCTGTGCCTGAGCGGCAATTTTCGCTTCTGCACCGGACAGAGTAGAGTCAGTTGCGGTGACGGTCTGAGCAGCGAATGAACCGAAAGAAGAAGCCAGAGCGATAACTGCGACAAAAGTTTTGATGCTTTTCATGATATATACCCTTCTGTATGTTTGTTTATATAAGGCGTTGTGCCTCGATGAAATGAATAATAGTCCTTAACCCCATCAACAAACAGCGGAATGATTTGCATTTATCTTTCAAATTATTTGAATCATAAAAGAGGGTGAAAAATGACCCCAGACTGGCTCACCGCCTTGCAGCAATTCGGACGCACGCGCAGCGTGTCGGCGATGGATATTCTACAACGTCAGGGGGAGCCACAGCACACCATGTTTTGGTTGCAGGAGGGGACGGCACGCGCGGTGTATCACTCGGCACAGGGCCACGAACGAGTGAAAGAGTTCTATTTCGCCGGGGAGTGCTGTTTTCTCTACCTGAGCTGGCTCACCGGTTCGCTGGCGGATTACAGCCTGCAAATGCTAACCCCAGGCAGGCTTTGCGAAATCCCGCTACGCCTGCTCGATAAACCCGAACACCTCGCCGCGCGACTGGCGCTGCTCAGCCAGCAGGTGGTTTACAAAGAGAAGAAAGAGCAGATGTTTTTGCTCAATAACCCCGAACAGCGCTGGCAATACGTGCAGGCCAATTTCCCGGACTGGGAACAGCAGCTCACGCAAAAAGATCTTGCCAGCTACATTGGTATCTCCCCGGTGAGTCTGTCGCGGATTCGCGGGCGGCTTAACAAAGGTTAACGACCCACACTCCTGCCCGAATTATTCTGCGCCACTCTTTTGCTGCAGGACGATGCGATGACCCCATTTTTCCTCTCACAAATTCTGGCGGGCCTGTCGTTTGGCCTGGATTTGCTGGCCTTTCAGTTTGTCCGTCGCCAGCGTTCTCTGTTGACGCTCGCCTGTTCGACCTGTCTGCTGGCACTACATTTCTGGCTGCTCGGTGAAGTCAGCGCCTGTGGACTGATGGCGCTGGCAGCCTGCCGATATCTTCTGGCAACCGTTACCACGAGCCAGCGAGTGAAAGGGAGATTTCTTTGTGCGTCGCTGCTGTGCAGCGTACTGACCTGGCAGCATCCAACGGATATCTTCCCGCTGGCGGGCAGTTTGCTTATGACGGTTGCCGCATTTCATTCAACGGCTGTGGGGTTACGGCTGATCACGCTGAACGGCAGCCTGTGCTGGCTTATCAATAATATTCTGGCGGGTTCGCCGATGGCGATACTGATGGAGAGTGTGTTTATGCTGAGTACACTGGCGTCGTACTGGCGGCTAAAGCGAGGAGCGGCAACGGCCGGGTAATTCAGAAACGAAAAAAGCGCCCGCAGGCGCTCTTTCGACAGTGTTACGCTTATTTGGTCAGTTCTGCGGTCATATGCACGCGGTCACCGGTGAAGGCTTCGGTGATGTGATAAGAAGAGGCACCGGCCTGCTGAGCCTGAGCAGCGATTTTCGCTTCTGCACCGTCCATTGTGGAGGAGGTTGCGGTCACTGTCTGTGCAGCGAATGAACCGAAAGAAGAAGCCAGAGCGATAACTGCGACAAAAGTTTTGATGCTTTTCATGATATAAACCCTTCTGAATGTTTGTTGATATGAGGCGCTGTGTCTCGATGAAGTAAATACTAGACCTGAACTTCATCAACAAAAAGCGGAAGAATTTGTCATCAATATTCAAAAAAACTGATTTAAATCTTAACCCGAGATCAAACGCTGTGGATGGGCATAAATCGTGGCCCTGCTCGGCTTGCAAAAGCCCACCAGCGTCAGGTTACAGCGCTCGGCAACCTCAACGGCCAGCGTAGTCGCAGCGGAAACGGCAAACAGAATTTCCACGCCGCACATGGCTGATTTCTGCACCATCTCATAGCTCGCACGGCTGGAGACCAGCGCAGCACCCGTCTGCCAGGACGCCCCTTCATGGGCGCGATGACCCAGCAGCTTATCCAGCGCCACGTGACGACCCACATCCTCATGCCCTCCCGCCAGTTGCCCGGAAGGCAACATCCACGCGGCCGCGTGGGTACATCCCGTTAATTTGCCAATCGGCTGGAAATCCGTGAGATGCGTCAGGGCCTGGTCGAGGTTTGCCAGATCAAAGGTCTGCGTAAACGGCAGCGGCGCGACAGGCTTGCCGATATCGTTCAGTTGCTCAACACCGCACACGCCGCACCCCGTACGCCCGGCCAGCGCGCGACGTCGCTCTTTCAGCCCCATAAACCGACGGCTGGAAAGCTCAATCTGCACTTCCAGACCATTGCAGGACGGCACAACCTCCATGCCATAAATATCCTGGCGAGTTTCTATAATCCCTTCGGATAAGGAAAAACCGACGGCAAACCACTCCAGGTCTTTGGGTGAAGCCATCATCACAACATGGGAAATACCGTTATAAACCAGTGCAATGGGGACTTCCTCCGCCAACACATCGTTGCGGGGATGTTGCAGATCGTCCCGTTTCCAAAGTGAAATCTGTCGGGAACCTGCGATTAGGTCAGCATTTTCGGGTGGTGTTGTATGGGTTTTGTTCACGTTGTTTTAACCGAATTGGAACAGACTTACCTACAATATGATATTCTGAAGATATACCCCTTTTGGGCCAGGGGATAAGCATCAATTTTGTACCTTTGCGGCGACGACCGCAAAGCAAATAAAAAACCTCGTGACAATGTCGAAACAAGGAGCAAACCATGCAGGTCAGCAGAAGGCAGTTCTTTAAGATCTGCGCTGGCGGTATGGCAGGTACAACTGCAGCGGCACTGGGCTTTGCGCCTGGTGTGGCGCTGGCGGAGACGCGGCAATACAAATTGCTGCGCACCCGTGAAACACGAAACACCTGCACATACTGTTCTGTCGGCTGTGGGCTATTAATGTATAGCCTCGGCGACGGCGCGAAAAACGCCAAAGCCTCTATCTTCCATATCGAAGGCGACCCGGACCATCCGGTAAACCGTGGTGCACTCTGTCCGAAAGGCGCAGGTCTGGTGGATTTCATCCATTCAGAAAGCCGCCTGAAATACCCGGAATACCGCGCACCAGGCTCCGACAAATGGCAACAAATCACCTGGGATGACGCGTTTGATCGCATCGCGAAACTGATCAAACAAGACCGTGATGCGAACTACATCGCGCAAAATGCCGAAGGCACCACCGTTAACCGCTGGCTGTCCACCGGTATGCTGTGCGCCTCCGCCTCCAGTAACGAAACCGGTTATCTGACCCAGAAATTTACCCGCGCCCTCGGCATGCTTGCCGTGGATAACCAGGCGCGTGTCTGACACGGACCAACGGTAGCAAGTCTTGCTCCAACGTTTGGTCGCGGTGCGATGACCAACCACTGGGTAGATATGAAAAACGCCAACCTCATCGTCGTGATGGGTGGGAATGCTGCTGAAGCGCATCCGGTGGGATTCCGCTGGGCGATGGAAGCAAAAATCCATAATGGCGCCAAATTAATCGTTATCGATCCTCGCTTTACGCGAACCGCTTCGGTCGCGGATTTTTACACGCCCATTCGTTCCGGGACGGATATCGCCTTCCTCTCCGGCGTTCTGCTGTACCTGCTGACGAATGAAAAATACAACCGCGAATACACCGAGGCCTACACCAACGCCAGCCTGATCGTGCGTGAGGATTTCGGCTTCGAAGATGGCCTGTTTACCGGCTATGACGCGGACAAACGTAAATACGACAAAACCAGCTGGAACTATGAAATGGACGAGCAGGGTTTCGCCAAACGCGATACCACGCTTACCCATCCACGCTGCGTATGGAATTTACTGAAACAACACGTTTCGCGCTATACGCCGGAAGTGGTGGAAAACATCTGCGGTACGCCGAAAGCCGACTTCCTGAAAGTCTGCGAGTACATCGCCGAAACCAGCGCCCACGACAAAACGGCCTCGTTCCTGTACGCGCTGGGCTGGACACAGCACTCCATCGGCGCGCAGAACATTCGCACCATGGCGATGATCCAGTTGCTGCTTGGCAACATGGGGATGGCAGGCGGCGGCGTGAACGCCCTGCGTGGTCACTCCAATATTCAGGGGCTGACCGACTTAGGCTTGCTGTCGCAAAGCCTGCCGGGTTACATGACCCTGCCAAGCGAGAAACAGGCGGATCTGCAAACCTACCTGACAGCCAACACACCTAAACCGTTGGTGCAGGGCCAGGTGAACTACTGGGGCAACTACCCGAAATTCTTCGTCTCGATGATGAAAGCCTTCTATGGCGACAAAGCGACGAAGGACAACAGCTGGGGCTTCGACTGGTTGCCGAAATGGGACAAGGGTTATGACGTTCTGCAGTATTTCGACATGATGTTTAAAGGTCAGGTGAACGGTTATCTCTGCCAGGGCTTTAACCCGGTGGCGTCGTTCCCGAACAAAAACAAGGTCGTTGCGGCGCTGTCGAAACTGAAATTCCTGGTGACCATCGACCCGCTCAACACGGAAACTTCCACCTTCTGGCAGAACCACGGTGAGTCGAACGATGTCGATTCATCGAAAATCCAGACTGAGGTGTTCCGCCTGCCCTGCACCTGCTTTGCCGAAGAGAACGGCTCCATCGTGAACTCCGGCCGCTGGCTGCAATGGCACTGGAAAGGCGCAGACGCGCCGGGTGAAGCGGTCACCGATGGCGAAATTCTGGCGGGCATCTTCCTGCGCCTGCGCAAAATGTACGCCGAAGAAGGCGGTGCCAACCCGGAACAGGTGCTGAACATGACCTGGAACTACTCCACGCCACATGAACCGGCTTCGGAAGAAGTGGCAATGGAAAGTAACGGGAAAGCGCTGGCGGATGTTATCGATCCGATCACCAATACCGTGCTGGTGAAAAAAGGTCAGCAGCTAAGTTCCTTCGCCCAGTTGCGTGATGACGGTACCACGTCCAGCGGATGCTGGATCTTCGCCGGTAGCTGGACGCCGGACGGCAACCAGATGGCGCGTCGTGATAACGCCGATCCGTCAGGCCTTGGGAATACGCTCGGCTGGGCATGGGCATGGCCGTTGAACCGCCGCATCCTGTATAACCGCGCCTCGGCGGACCCGCAGGGTAAACCCTGGGATCCGAATCGCCAGCTCCTGAAATGGGACGGGGCGAAATGGGGTGGTGTGGATATCCCGGATTACAGCACTGCCGCACCGGGCAGCGATGTGGGGCCGTTTATCATGCAGCCGGAAGGGATGGGACGTCTGTTTGCTACCGATAAGATGGCAGAAGGGCCGTTCCCGGAACATTACGAGCCGTTTGAAACGCCGCTGGGTACCAACCCGCTACACCCGAATGTTGTCTTTAACCCTGCAGCACGTGTCTTCAAAGACGACATGGCGCAGATGGGCAAAGCGGACAAGTTCCCGTATGTCGGCACCACTTACCGCCTGACCGAACACTTCCACTACTGGACCAAGCACGCGTTGCTCAACGCCATCGCGCAGCCGGAGCAGTTTGTGGAAATCGGCGAAAAGCTGGCGGGCAAGCTGGGCATCATTCAGGGCGATACGGTGAAAGTCTCCTCCAACCGCGGCTATATCAAAGCCAAAGCGGTGGTGACGAAGCGTATACGTACACTGAACGTGCACGGCCAGGATGTGGATACCATCGGCATTCCTATTCACTGGGGCTATGAAGGCGTGGCGAAGAAAGGCTTTATCGCTAACACCCTCACCCCGTTTGTCGGTGACGCAAACACCCAGACGCCGGAGTTTAAGGCGTTCCTGGTGAATGTCGAAAAGGTGTAAGGGAGACGACTTATGGCTTATCAATCGCAAGACATTATCCGTCGTTCCGCCACTAACGGTTTTACCCCCGCGCCCCAGGCGCGGAACCATCAGGAAGAAGTGGCGAAGCTTATCGACGTCACCACCTGTATTGGGTGTAAAGCCTGTCAGGTAGCCTGCTCGGAGTGGAACGATATTCGTGATGAAGTGGGACACAACGTCGGGGTTTACGATAACCCGGCGGATCTGACCGCTAAGTCATGGACAGTCATGCGTTTTTCCGAAGTGGAGCAGAACGACAGGCTGGAATGGCTGATCCGCAAAGACGGCTGTATGCACTGCGCCGATCCGGGCTGTCTGAAGGCATGCCCGTCAGAAGGGGCTATCATTCAGTATGCTAACGGGATTGTCGACTTCCAGTCTGAACAGTGTATCGGCTGCGGTTACTGCATTGCCGGCTGCCCTTTCAACGTGCCGCGCCTGAACCCGGAAGACAATCGCGTCTACAAATGTACGCTATGCGTAGACCGCGTTACCGTCGGCCAGGAACCGGCCTGCGTGAAAACGTGCCCGACCGGCGCTATCCACTTTGGCAGCAAAGAGGATATGAAAACGCTGGCTGGCGAACGCGTGGCGGAGCTGAAAACCCGTGGTTATGACAATGCGGGCCTGTACGATCCGGCCGGTGTTGGCGGAACCCACGTGATGTACGTGCTGCACCATGCCGACAAGCCGACGCTGTATCACGGCCTGCCGGAAAACCCGGAAATCAATGCCACCGTGAAGTTCTGGAAAGGGATCTGGAAGCCGCTGGCCGCAGTGGGTTTTGCCGCGACATTTGCCGCCAGTATCTTCCACTACGTCGGGGTCGGTCCGAACCGCGCAGAGGAAGAAGACGACAACCTGCATGAAGAAAAAGACGAGGTGCGCAAATGAAAAAACGTGACACCATCGTGCGCTACACGGCGCCGGAACGCATCAACCACTGGGTCACCGCCTTCTGCTTCGTGCTGGCGGCGGTGAGCGGACTGGGATTCTTCTTCCCGTCCTTCAACTGGCTGATGCATATTCTGGGTACGCCGCAGTTAGCGCGTATTCTACACCCGTTTGTTGGGGTGGTGATGTTCGCGTCGTTCATCATCATGTTCTTCCGCTACTGGCATCACAACCTAATCAATCGGGATGATATCTTTTGGGCGAAGAATATTCGTAAGATCGTCGTCAACGAGGAAGTGGGCGATACCGGACGCTATAACTTCGGCCAGAAATGCGTGTTCTGGGCGGCGATTCTCTTCCTGGTGTTGTTGCTGGTTAGCGGCATCATCATGTGGCGCCCGTACTTTGCACCCGTTTTCTCTATCCCGGTCATTCGAATTGCGATTATGGTTCATTCGTTTGCCGCAGTAGCATTAATTGTGGTTATTATGGTGCATATCTACGCCGCACTATGGGTGAAGGGCACGATAACCGCCATGGTGGAAGGCTGGGTCACCAGCACGTGGGCGAAGAAACATCACCCGCGCTGGTACCGTGAAGTCCGCCAGAAAGAGGAAAAAACGACGGAATGAGTATTCGCATAATCCCGCAAGACGAGCTGGAGAAGAGCGAGAAACGCACGGCGGAAGTGATTCCGCCGTTATTATTCCCCAGACTGAAAAATCTCTATAACCGCCGGGCAGAGCGCCTGCGCGAGTTAGCAGAGCACAATCCGCTGGGCGATTACCTGCGTTTTGCCGCACTGATCGCCCATGCCCAGGAAGTGGTGCTGTACGACCATCCGCTGGAGATCGATCTGACAGCGCGTATCAAACAGGCCGCCGCCGAGGGCAAACCGCCGCTGGATATTCACGTCCTGCCGCGTGACAAGCACTGGCGCAGGCTGCTGCATTCACTCATTGCCGAGCTCAAGCCTGAGATGAGTGGACCCGCGCTGGCGGTGATTGAAAACCTGGAAAAATCCTCCGAACAGGAGCTCGAGCAGATGGCCAGCGCGCTGTTTGCCTCTGATTTTGGTGCTGTCAGCAGCGATAAAGCGCCGTTCATTTGGGCTGCGCTGTCGCTCTACTGGGCGCAAATGGCCAGCCTGATCCCCGGTAAAGCCCGTGCGGAATATGGCGAACAACGTCAGTTCTGCCCGGTATGTGGATCGATGCCGGTTTCCAGCATGGTGCATATCGGCACAACCCAGGGGCTGCGTTATCTGCACTGTAATCTGTGTGAAACTGAGTGGCACGTGGTACGCGTCAAATGCAGCAACTGCGAGCAGACTCGCGACTTACATTACTGGTCGCTGGATAACGAGCAGGCACCTATCAAAGCCGAAAGCTGTGGCGATTGCGGCACCTACCTGAAGATTCTGTATCAGGAAAAAGATCCGAACGTGGAGCCTGTTGCCGATGATTTAGCCTCACTGGTACTCGATGCCCGTATGGAACAAGAAGGGTTCGCCCGCAGTTCTATCAATCCATTCCTCTTCCCGGGCGAGGGGGAGTAAGCGCCATTATCTGTACCGGGTTGCACATGCTGCACCCGGCTACAGTTGATAGGGAGTGATCACACCCGGTAGACCGGCAAAATCTTTAGTATTTCGCGTCACCAGCTCACGACGATGTATCTGCGCTGTCGCCAAAATAATGGCGTCCGGCAGCTTCATACCGTATTCCTGACGAAGATTAACGCTCCGCTCTGCAATCTCGGGAGAAACACCAATCACTTCAAAAGCATTTAGCGCAATGCGCGTACGATGCTCCTGATGGTATTTCTTCGCGCCAGCCATCACCTCCATCCAGGTAATCATGCTGATGGCATGCTGAGGAGGCCAGGCTTCCAGCGCCTCTTTCGCTTCGCGGCGACCACTGAACAAATCAATGAGAATATTGGTATCAAAAAGTACGGCGCCTTTCATGGTTACCATTCTCCGCGAATCGTCCTTTGATACTCAACGCCATCTTCCTCGCAGCCCTGCCAGAGACCGAGCGCACTGGCAATTGTCGCTTCTGAATGGCTTTGGCGTTCCAGATACTGCTCCACGGCTTCCCGTAACAGCTCCGCACGGGGAAGATTACGCTGTTGCTTAAGGTCGTCGAGGCGTTTGATCACCTCGTCTGATAGGTCGAGTAATATTCTGCCCATATCCATCCCTGCAATCATGCTCATATATACCTCCAGTATATCATTTATGGTCACTTGTCGAACAAAATACAGTGTTCCTGAGCGTTAATACAGGCGTCTTTCTGCCTGCATTTCAGATTTGCGAGACGCTTTCCAGTTTGTGCCATCCCCTAGATAGTGTCGTCACAAGATTTTAGCCCAGAGAGCGATGCATCTGATCTGGACGGCAGCGAGAAATGAGGCCG
>NZ_CBFFRL010000096.1:0-18221 GCF_965644215.1 Phytobacter sp. V69 | reverse complement strand
TTTATTATCGAGTTCGGTGACCGCCTGGACGGTCACTTCTGAGAAAAGGCATTTACACAGAATCGTGTACAGGGTCACAAGGGAAGAAGCCCATCCTGACGGATGGGCTTTTTGCGTGTGCGCGAAATGAAAGTGTGGTGAACCTCACGGGGGCGCTGCGCTCACCCGGCCTACAATTCCGTTCCCAACCACGCCACAATAAACGCCACAATATCCTGCAAATTATTCAAATCCAGCACCGGCACATCAACGTTCAGAGGAATATCGCTGGCGACAGCAATAGTATGTTCATCGATCGTCAGCTCTTCCTCACTATGCCCACAGCCCTGACGAAACAGTAAGATCTTCGCGACGGCTTCGTGCTTAAAGCCTTCAACAAGTACCAGATCCAGCGTAGAAGCATCCATTCGGCTAACCAGATACGCTAAATTTAGCTCCGGCTCATCCGGTGTTTCTGTCATTAAGGCCCAGCGTTGCGAACTGGCCACAATAGTTTGTGCTGCACCGGCTTTACGTAACTCGTAACTGTCCTTCCCAGGCTTATCCACATCCATATCATGATGGGTGTGTTTGATCAGACCCGGGCGGATCCCCTGGTCGCATAATGCAGGAATCAGCTTTTTAAGCAGCGTCGTCTTTCCGGTACCGCTCCATGCGGCAATAGCCAGTACGGGTATCATGCTTTCTCCTGCCAGCGCGCCAGATCCTCAGGCGTATTCACGTTCACAAAGCTTTCCTTTGCATCACTAAAATCGACTGAATGCCCACCGACTTCCCGCATAAAGAACATGACCCGACGTTCGCCCCGGCTAAGATAATCTTGCAGCAGTGGTGCAACGGAACGTTTCACCAGGGCAACGGTTGGATGATCGCGTTCACCGTCATGCACCCACACCGCATTTGCGTTCTGACATTCTGCACTTAATCGCTCGACCAGACCGCCCGGAATATAAGGAGTGTCACAGGGAGAGAACAGAAACCACTCGCTCTCGCACTGCTGCATAACAGACAACATCCCCGCCAGCGGCCCGGGGAAATCAGCCAGTAGATCCTGAAACACCGGGAAACTACTTGCCCGATAACGTTCGAGATTACGGTTCGCGCTAATCACAATATTCCCGACCTGGGGTGCCATCGCGTGCGCTACGTGTTCCCACAGCGGCTTACCTTTTAATTCCAGTAACCCTTTATCCTGACCTCCCATTCGCGAGGCTTTCCCCCCTGCGAGTATCACGCCAGTTACCGCACCCTTTTGAATCACCTTATCGCCTCTTTTATTGTAGGTTTGACCCTGATAACGTGTCTGTACCAAGAGTAAGGAGCACCACCATGAAATGTAAACGCCTGAATGAAGTTATCGAACTCCTCCAGCTGGCCTGGCAGAAAGAACCAGAATTAAATCTGATGCAATTTTTGCAGAAACTGGCGAAAGAATCAGGTTATGACGGCGAGCTTACGGATTTAAGCGACGACATTCTGATCTATCACCTGAAAATGCGCGATTCTGATAAAGATGCGGCTATTCCGGGTATTAAGAAAGATTATGAAGAAGATTTTAAAACCGCATTGCTCCGTGCGCGCGGCGTAATTAAAGAGTAAAAGCTTGTAAGCTAATCCACCGAAAGCGCACTGAAATGATATCCTCAATCATTCGGCTTTATTTGCGGATAATGGGATGAACCATAACGCTTTTACTTTCCAGACTCTCCATCCTGATACCATTATGGATGCGTTGTTTGAGCGGGGAATCCGGGTTGATTCCGGTCTTACCCCTCTTAACAGCTATGAGAACCGCGTTTACCAGTTTCAGGACGAAGATCGTCGCCGCTATGTGGTGAAGTTCTACCGTCCTGAACGTTGGTCCGCAGAACAAATCCAGGAAGAACATCAATTTGCGTTCGATCTTCTGCGCGATGAAGTTCCTGTTGCCGCACCACTCGCATTCGATAATCAAACCTTACTGACCCATCAGGGGTTTTATTACGCGGTTTTCCCGAGTATGGGAGGACGGCAGTTCGAAGCGGATAACCTGGATCAAATAGAGTGGGTTGGCCGCTACCTCGGGCGCTTGCATCAAACTGGCCGCAAGGCGTTATTCACACACCGTCCAGATATTGGTGTGAAAGAGTATTTGCTTGAACCACGCCAGGTGTTTGAAGATTGCACTCTTATCCCTGCTGCGCTGAAAGACGGTTTCCTGCGTGCCACCGACCAGCTTATCGAAGCCGTCATGGCGCAGTGGCATAATCGTTTTACCAACCTGCGCCTGCATGGTGACTGTCATGCCGGGAATATCCTCTGGCGCGATGGACCGCTGTTTGTGGATCTCGATGACGCCCGAAATGGTCCTGCGATTCAGGATTTATGGATGTTGTTGCATGGCGATAAAGCCGGGCAGCGCATGCAGCTTGAGATGATTATCGAAGCCTACGAAGAATTCTGTGAATTTGATACGGCGGAACTGAGCCTTATTGAACCGCTACGCGCCATGCGCCTGGTTTATTATCTGGCGTGGATTATTCGCCGCTGGGATGACCCGGCGTTCCCCAGAAATTTCCCGTGGCTTACCGGGGAAGATTACTGGCGCAATCAGACATCGACTTTTCTTGGGCAGGTAAAGGCAATGCAAGAACCGCCTCTACAATTAATGCCGCTTTATTAATGTGTGACACATCCTGGAGAGATTTAATCATGAAGAAAATTTGGCTGGCGCTGGCAGGAATGATTCTGGCTTTTAGTGCTTCGGCAGCACAATTTACCGACGGTAAGCAGTACATCACGATCGACAAGCCGGTTGCTGGCGAACCGCAGGTTCTGGAGTTCTTCTCGTTCTATTGCCCGCACTGCTACGACTTTGAACATGTGTGGCACGTTGCGGATGCGATAAAACAGAAGCTGCCGGAAGGCACCAAAATGACCAAATACCACGTTGAGTTCCTGGGCCCGTTGGGCAAAGAGATGACTCAGGCATGGGCTGTCGCAATGGCACTGGGCGTGGAAGACAAAATCACCGCCCCGATGTTTGACGCTGTGCAGAAAACGCAAACCGTTCAGTCTGTTGCTGATATCCGCGATGTCTTCATCAAAGCGGGCGTAAAAGGCGAAGAGTATGATGCAGCCTGGAACAGCTTTGTGGTGAAATCACTGGTTGCTCAGCAAGAGAAAGCAGCCGCCGACTTGCAGCTGCAGGGCGTTCCGTCCATGTATGTTAACGGCAAATATCAGCTGAACATGCAGGGTATGGATACCAGCAGCATGGATATCTTCGTGCAGCAATATGCTGACACCGTTCGATTCCTGGTTGAGAAGAAGTAATAGCAAAAACGCCGGTCAATGATCGGCGTTTTTATATTCACGCTTGATAGCATCGATTTGCTGGTCTTTCTCACTCCATAACGTATTTAGCCACTGCTGAAACCCGCGCTTAAAGTTCTTATCGTTAACGTAATCACCGTGCAATTCTTCGCTAACCGACAACAAATTCACGCGAACAACAATGTGCGTTAACTTCCCGCTCAACATATCAAAAAACGGTTTCTTGTCATTTTGTGGATAGCAAAGCGTCACATCCAGCAGTTTATCGAATTGCGCGCCAAGTACACCTAGTGCCATTGCTATGCCTGCTGCTTTTGGGGGCAGCAGGTTATTGAATGATGAGCGCGTTTCAATGCGTTTTTCATCGGTAAAGCGCGAGCCTTCAACGAAATTCACAATCGTTGTCGGGTGAGAGCGAAATTTCTCGCAGGAACGACGCGTGGTTTCTACGTCTTTACCGCGACGCTCAGGGTGGCGTATCAGGTAACCCCGTGAATAGCGGCGCATAAACGGCATATCCAGCGCCCAGCAGGCCAGCCCAATAAAGGGAACCCAGGCCAGCTGCTGCTTGAGAAAGTATTTGTTCATCGGGATATGTTTGCGAAAAAGCACGCACAGCACCACGATATCCGCCCAGCTATGGTGGTTGCAGATAAGCAGGTACCAGTTCTTTTTGTTCAGCCCTTCCAGACCTTCAATGTCCCACTGGAGATGCGGGTTAAGATGCAGCAGCCAGGCCAGGCCTTCGCACCAGCAATACATCATAAAATTACAAAATGCGGAGATAGCACGCCACAGTACCGGGATCGGCAGTAACAGTTTAATGATACCGGCGATAATGATCGGCACAGAACAGAAGATGGTCACCAGAATGGTGAGTATGACACTCAAAACCAGGGTGCATAGAGCGAGCAGTCTCGACATAGTTAAATTATTCAAATGGTTAATCACAGCATGCACGTCGCAGCGAGTGCAAGGCGCTGATTTTACCAGAAAACGCGCCCTATGATTGGTAAAGGTTGGACTTAGTGTGCGATGGCGAACGGTTGCGTTAAATCAAATTGCGTTTTCTTATATCCACATGGAGCAAATAGTCACCAAAAGGCAATAACGATCGTTTGCCTTTTTATAACAATTTGAAAAATAAGATAACTTACTTTTCTGCGATCGGAAAAAATGCACAATAATCCAGCCCTTTAGAAATAATTCACAAACTTATCCACAGGATGAAGCAGGAAAGGATCCCGCAGATCGTGAAATTGTTTCCTGCAAATGCGGTGAAAAACTGATGTTTTCGCCCGTCTGTGGCATCCTTTAGCCATAAATTGATAAACAGGCACGGACATCATGGTTCAGATCCCAGAAAACCCACTTATCCTTGTTGATGGCTCATCCTATCTCTATCGCGCATACCATGCGTTTCCGCCGCTGACCAACAGTGCAGGCGAGCCTACTGGCGCAATGTATGGCGTCCTGAATATGCTGCGCAGCTTGATCCTGCAGTATCAGCCGACACATGCTGCGGTGGTGTTTGATGCGAAGGGCAAAACGTTCCGTGACGAGCTGTTTGAGCACTATAAATCCCATCGCCCACCGATGCCGGACGATCTACGCGCGCAAATCGAGCCGCTGCATGAAATGGTGAAAGCGATGGGTCTGCCGCTGCTGGCTGTTTCAGGCGTTGAGGCTGACGATGTGATCGGTACGCTGGCGCGTGAAGCTGAAAAAGCAGGGCGTCCGGTTCTGATCAGCACGGGCGATAAAGACATGGCGCAGCTAGTGACGCCGGGGATTACCCTCATCAACACCATGACCAACACGGTCCTGGGGCCAGAAGAGGTGGTCACCAAATACGGCGTGCCGCCGGAGCTGATCATCGATTTCCTCGCTTTGATGGGCGACTCCTCGGATAACATTCCGGGTGTGCCTGGTGTAGGCGAAAAAACCGCGCAGGCTCTGTTACAAGGGCTTGGCGGGCTGGATACGCTGTATGCCGAGCCGGAAAAAATCGCCGAACTCTCTTTCCGTGGCGCTAAAAACATGGCGGCGAAGCTGGAGCAAAATAAAGAGGTGGCCTACCTCTCTTACCAACTGGCGACCATTAAAACGGACGTTGAGCTGGAGCTGACCTGCGAACAGCTGGACGTGCAGCAACCGGCAACGGATGCGCTGCTGGGTCTGTTTAAAAAGTACGAATTTAAGCGCTGGATTACGGATCTGGAAGGCGGCAAATGGCTCCAGGTCAGAGGCGCGAAACCGGCCGCTAAGCCGCAAGAAACGGTTGTAGTTGAAGCCGAAGACGAAGTACCTGCTGTTGCACTGTCGTTTGATAACTACGTCACCATCCTTGATGAAGATGTATTAAACGAGTGGATTGCCAAACTCAAAAAAGCACCGGTGTTTGCTTTCGATACCGAAACGGACAGTCTGGATAACGTCAGCGCCAATCTGGTCGGGCTTTCGTTTGCGATTGAACCGGGCGTAGCGGCTTATGTGCCGGTGGCGCATGACTATCTGGATGCGCCAAAGCAGATTTCCTGCGATCGGGCACTGGGATTACTGAAAGACCTGCTTGAAGACGAAAAGGCCCAAAAGATTGGCCAGAATCTCAAGTATGACCGCGGTATTCTTGCCAATTATGGTATCGAGCTGCGCGGCATTGTCTTTGACACCATGCTGGAATCGTACACTCTGGACAGCGTTGCCGGTCGCCACGATATGGACAGCCTCTCCGATCGTTGGTTGAAGCATAAAACCATCACGTTTGAAGAGATTGCGGGTAAAGGCAAAAACCAGCTGACGTTTAATCAGATCGATCTGGAACAGGCCGGGCGTTATGCGGCAGAAGACGCGGACGTCACGCTGCAACTGCACCTCAAGATGTGGCCGGAACTGCAAAAGAATGCAGGCCCGTTAAATATCTTCCAGAACATCGAGATCCCTCTGGTGCCTGTGCTGTCGCGCGTAGAGCGTAACGGCGTCAATATCGATCCTGCGGTTCTGCACAAACATTCCGGGGAAATTGCCCTGCGTCTGGCAGAGCTGGAGAAAAAGGCCCACGAGATTGCCGGTGAGCCATTCAACCTTGCGTCGACCAAACAGCTGCAGACGATTCTCTTTGAAAAGCAGGGAATTAAACCGCTGAAAAAGACACCTGGCGGCGCACCGTCAACGTCTGAGGAAGTGCTGGAAGAGCTGGCGCTGGATTACCCTCTGCCGAAAGTCATTCTCGAGCACCGGGGCCTGTCGAAACTGAAATCGACTTACACCGATAAGCTGCCGCTGATGATTAACCCGAAAACCGGGCGCGTACACACCTCATATCATCAGGCTGTGACGGCGACCGGGCGCTTATCCTCCACCGATCCGAACCTGCAAAACATTCCGGTACGTAATGATGAAGGCCGTCGCATTCGTCAGGCATTTATCGCCCCGAAAGACTATGTCATTGTTTCCGCTGACTACTCGCAAATCGAGCTGCGCATTATGGCGCATCTGTCGCGTGATAAAGGCCTGCTCTCTGCCTTTGCCGAAGGGAAGGATATCCACCGTGCAACGGCGGCAGAAGTCTTTGGTTTACCGCTGGAAAGCGTGTCGAATGAGCAGCGCCGCAGCGCGAAAGCCATCAACTTCGGTCTGATTTACGGCATGAGCGCGTTTGGTTTATCCCGTCAGCTCAACATTCCGCGCAAAGAGTCGCAGAAGTATATGGATCTCTACTTCGAACGTTACCCGGGCGTACTGGACTATATGGAACGCACCCGCGCGCAGGCGAAGGAGCAGGGCTACGTTGAAACCCTGGAAGGGCGTCGTCTCTATCTGCCGGACATCAAATCCAGCAATGCGGCACGCCGCGCCGGTGCTGAACGTGCGGCGATCAACGCCCCGATGCAGGGGACGGCGGCAGACATCATTAAAAGAGCAATGATCGCGGTTGATGCGTGGCTACAAACGGAAAAACCGCGCGTGAAAATGATCATGCAGGTACACGATGAATTAGTGTTCGAAGTGCATAAAGACGATGTGGATGCGGTGTCGCAAAAGATCCACGAGCTGATGGAAAGCAGCACCAAACTGGATGTGCCGTTGCTGGTGGAAGTCGGTAGCGGGCAAAACTGGGATCAGGCGCACTAAGTACTGGTCACATAAGCTTCTTTTTCTGTAAGTAAGCAACATAACCAGTACATTTTGTGACGATCATTCATATTCCCTATGTAAAGATTGAAAATAAACTACAAAAAGTGCTTTGTTGGTGACCGAAAAGGGAGTAGAGTTAAACACGTAGGGTACAGAGGTAAGATGTTCTATCTTTCAGACCTTTTACTTCACGTAATCGGATTTGGCTGAATATTTAGCCGCCCCAGTCAGAAATGACTGGGGCGTTTTTTATTGGGCGAAAGAAAGAAAAAGCGCGGGCGAATGCCGCGCTATATCAGGCAGGGATCAGGCTTCTGCGTCTTCTTCGACAACCGGCGGAAGGTCGTTAAACCAGTTATCCAGCTTCTGGCGAAGTTTATCGACGCCCAGCTTTTTCAGTGATGAAAATGCTTCAACCTGCACATCACCATTAAACGCAAGTACCGCTTCACGCACCATATTCAGCTGCGCCTTACGCGCACCGCTGGCCAGCTTGTCCGCTTTCGTCAGCAATACCAGAATCTGCACGTTGCTTTCTACCGCCCACTGGATCATTTGCTGATCAAGATCTTTCAACGGATGGCGGATATCCATCAACACCACCAGGCCCTGCAGGCACTGGCGCTTCTCAAGATATTCACCCAGTGCGCGCTGCCACTTGAGCTTCATCTCTTCGGGTACTTCGGCGTAACCGTAACCCGGTAAATCCACCAGACGTTTGCCGTCGGCGACTTCGAACAGGTTAATTAGCTGCGTACGTCCTGGCGTTTTGGATGTGCGAGCCAGGCTTTTCTGATTTGTCAGGGTGTTAAGCGCGCTGGATTTCCCAGCGTTGGAGCGGCCAGCAAAAGCCACTTCAATGCCGGTATCAGCGGGTAAGTGGCGAATATCAGGCGCACTCGTGACAAAATGCGTCTGTTGGTAGTTCCAGTTAGTCAAAATGGTCGTCTCCGTAATCTCAAGCATGGGGGATTATACCTGAACCCACGTAAAAGGCTGTTTTTCTCGCCAGATGGAGTGCGGAAGATAATATCCCTGTTTCTTGTAGGATATTTGCCATAAAGCTTATGCGAACTTTCGGAAAAATTGTAGGCCTGAAAAAACGTAAATCAAAGTAAAACAATGACTTGTTAATATAGAATTTTCTGAATTTATGTTTTTTGGCCACATTGTTGCTTGTAAGTTTAAATTAAGCAGGTAAAGTAGTTGCACAGGCGAGGAAGCCCACAGGATCAAGACTTAAGGATGAGGGTCAGGAGTGCCAGGAGGCGAAGACCAGGAAACTGTCAGGACGACAGTCTTAAAAGGGAAAAGGACCGCAACACGGATGTGACATGCTAAGGGAAAAACAGGGTGTGTTGTTAGCAAACAGGGAACGTAGTACCCATTGAGGGTTGAGGGTCAGAAAAAAAGGCGACAGATTACTCTGTCGCCTTTTTTCTTTGCTTGCTTTCTGCTAGATTCCGCCGCAATTCTATACTGAATAAAACCATTTAAAGCCGACCATCATGAAAAAACCTTCAACAACTCCACGCGGTAAAACGCCTGGCAAAGCGCGCCGTAAAACACGTGAAGAACTGAACCAGGAAGGACGCGATCGTAAGCGCGATAAAAAGCACAGTGGCAATGCGGCCGGTAGCCGTGCCAGTGGTGCAGCGAACTCTGGTGCAGGAAAAGGGGCGTCCAAAGCCGATCCGCGTATTGGCAGCAAAAAACCGATTCCACTGGGTGCGACCGAGCCCCAGGCCAAAAAGCAGCACAAACCAAAGAGCGAGAAACCTATGCTTTCACCGCAAGCTGAACTGGATCTGCTGGAGAACGATGAGCGCCTGGACGCGCTGCTGGAACGCCTTGAAGAGGGCGAATCCCTGAATGCTGAAGAGCAAAGCTGGGTAGACGCTAAACTGGACCGCATCGATGAATTGATGCAGCAGCTGGGCCTCTCTTACGACGATGACGAAGAAGAAGAGGAAAAAGCTCAGGAAGATATGATGCGCCTGCTGAAAGGCGGTCAGTAACGGCTAACGCATGGGCTTACCCGTCCTGCTTATAACCCTTCCGGTTATATGTTATCTGGTGTGGTTATTCGTTAAACTACAGCGGTTGTCGCGGCGCAAAGTGTGGCTGCGCAACCGGCTCATGACCCGAAATGAGGTCAGGCCGGGCCGCCGGATCCCCCAGCGGCGTTATCGGAAGGAGTGAGCATGTCTGAGCAACGAATTGACTGGGATCTGGCCCTTATCCAGAAATATAACTATTCCGGGCCGCGTTACACGTCTTACCCCACCGCGCTGGAGTTTTCTGCCGACTATGGCGAAGACAATTTCCGCAGCGCCGTTGCACGTTATCCCGGGCGACCCCTGTCGCTGTATGTGCACATTCCGTTTTGCCACAAGCTTTGCTACTTCTGCGGCTGCAATAAGATTGTTACGCGCCAGCAGCACAAAGCCGACCAATATCTGGACGCACTGGAGCAAGAGATTATCCATCGTGCGCCGCTGTTTACCGACCGTCGTGTCAGCCAGCTTCACTGGGGCGGCGGTACGCCTACCTATCT
Organism: Phytobacter sp. V69; assembly: GCF_965644215.1. Lineage (NCBI taxonomy): Bacteria > Pseudomonadati > Pseudomonadota > Gammaproteobacteria > Enterobacterales > Enterobacteriaceae > Phytobacter > Phytobacter sp. V69. Next base: position 8,212 of record NZ_CBFFRL010000096.1, on the reverse strand, counting down.
GAATAACGCGCAAATCAGCCGCCTGATGGGCTTGCTGCGCGGCCATTTTCAGTTTGATGCGGATGCGGAAATCTCCATCGAAGTTGATCCGCGTGAAATCGAGCTGGATGTCCTTGATCACCTGCGATCGGAAGGTTTTAACCGCCTGAGCATGGGCGTGCAGGACTTCAATAAAGAGGTTCAGCGGCTGGTTAACCGTGAGCAGGATGAAGACTTTATCTTTGCGCTGATTAAACGTGCGCGCGATATTGGCTTCACCTCAACCAACATTGATTTGATTTACGGCCTGCCGAAACAGACGCCGGAAAGCTTTGCCTTCACCCTGAGCCGGGTGGCTGAGCTGAGCCCCGATCGCCTGAGTGTCTTTAACTACGCGCATTTACCGACCCTGTTTGCGGCCCAGCGTAAAATCAAAGATGCAGATCTGCCGTCCGCGCAGCAAAAGCTGGATATCCTGCAGCAGACGATTGTCTCGCTGACGGACGCCGGCTATCAGTTTATCGGTATGGACCACTTTGCTCGCCCCGATGACGAGCTGGCGGTGGCCCAGCGCGATGGCGTTCTGCACCGTAACTTCCAGGGCTACACCACTCAGGGCGATACCGAACTGCTGGGGATGGGGGTGTCGGCCATCAGCATGATTGGCGACAGTTACACGCAGAATCAGAAAGAGTTAAAAACCTATTACCAGCAGGTGGATGAAACCGGCAATGCCCTGTGGCGTGGGATTGCGCTGACCCGTGATGACTGCATTCGTCGTGACGTGATAAAAGCTCTGATTTGCCACTTCCGCCTCGATTTCAGCCGCATCGAAAATCAGTGGGATCTGCGCTTTAAGGACTATTTTGCCGAAGACCTGAAATTGCTTAAGCCGCTGGCGAACGATGGGCTGGTGGAGATGAACGAGCAGGGCATTGAGGTGACGGCGAAAGGGCGCTTGTTGATTCGCAACATCTGCATGTGCTTTGACGTCTACCTGCGCCAGAAAGCGCGGTTGCAGCAGTTCTCGAGGGTGATTTAAACGGTATCCCCGGCGGCGATGCGCTGGCCGGGGATACGAGACCGTGGCCTGATAAGCGAAGCGCTTGCAGGCGCTTGCAGGCGCTTTAGCTAAATAGCCCAAACAGCGCGGCGCACAATACGGCAGCGACGGCGGCTTGCGGTGTGTGGCTGGCGGCGGCACTGATGCCTGCGCTGCTCGACACGATGTTGATGAGTGATTCCAGCATGATGACCTCCCCGTGGACGGGCGAGATCATACTGAACTCATCGGAACAGTAAAGCGCAAAATTGCAGCAATTTGCGCTTACTATTCAATCTTTACATTTAGCAGGCTTATTACTCCATCCCCAGCTCTTTCAGCTTCCTTGTCAGGGTGTTACGTCCCCATCCCAGTAAGCGTGCCGCCTCTTGTTTGTGCCCCTGCGTATGACGTAACGCGGTGGTCAACAAGGTGCGTTCCATCTCCGGTTGCGCTTCGGAAAGCAGGTTTTGATGACCGGAACGCAGTGCCCTGTCGGCCCATTGTGCCAGCAGCGTTGCCCAGCTATCCGGCAGCGACTGTCCGGTGCTGCTTTCCGGGATCGTGGTCTCAAACAATTCAGCCGGTAAATCCTGAATCAAGACTTCCTGCCCGGCCGCCATCACCGTTAACCAGCGGCAGGTATTCTCCAGCTGGCGTACGTTACCCGCCCAGGCCAGGCGAGTGAGTGCCGCTTCGGTTTCCGGATGCAGCAGCTTAGCTTCCACACCCAGCTCGCGTGCCGCGACCTGTAAAAAGTGGCGCGCCAGACGAGGAATATCTTCACGACGTTCACGCAGCGGCGGCAGATGAACACGGATAACGTTCAGGCGGTGGAATAAGTCCTCACGGAATTTCCCCTCCTGCACCCGCAGCTCCAGGTTCTGGTGCGTTGCGGCGATGATACGCACGTCGACCTTCACCGGCGCATAGCCACCGACGCGGTAGAACTGCCCGTCAGCCAGAACGCGCAGCAGACGTGTCTGTACGTCCAGCGGCATATCACCGATTTCATCAAGAAACAGCGTGCCGCCATCGGCCTGTTCGAAACGGCCCTGGCGAATGGTATTGGCGCCGGTAAACGCCCCTTTCTCATGGCCGAACAGTTCGGATTCAATCAAATCTTTTGGAATGGCCGCCATGTTCAGCGCAATAAAAGGCGCTTTGACGCGTGGACTGTGGCGGTGCAGCGCGTGGGCGACCAGCTCTTTACCGGTACCGGATTCACCGTTAATCAATACGCTGATAGACGAGCGCGACAGACGACCAATGATGCGAAACACATCCTGCATGGCAGGGGCTTCGCCAATGATGTCGGTGGTTGGCCCGCTGACCTGCACATTACGCGGCTGCTGCTGTTCCTGATAATGGCTGATGGCGCGTTCAACCAGGGCAACGGCTTCATCAATATCAAACGGCTTTGGCAGATAATCAAACGCCCCTTGCTGATACGCGCTGACCGCCGCGTCCAGATCGGAATGCGCGGTCATAATGATGACCGGAAGCATCGGGTGGCGCTGTTTGATTTGCTTTAACAGAGCAAGACCGTCCATGCCGGGCATGCGAATATCCGACAGCAGCACGTCCGGGGTTTTGGTGGTAAGCGCATCAAGCACTTCATTCGCGTTTTCAAACGTTGTACAGCTCAAGCCTGCCCCGGTGAGCGCGCGTTCAAGCACCCAACGGATGGAGCTATCGTCATCAACGATCCAGACTATCCCTCGTTGCATAAACACCTCTATTTCCGAATAGGCAGGAACACCGAGAATTCGGTATGGCCTGGCCAACTGGTAAATTCAATTTTGCCAGAATGCTGATCAATCAAACTTCGTGCGATAGATAACCCTAAGCCGGTACCACCTTCACGCCCACTCACCATCGGGTAAAACAGTGTGTCCTGCAGATGTGACGGAATACCTGGGCCGTTATCTTCCACATCGATACGCGCTGCAAGGCGATAGCGAACGCCGTGCAGAGTGAGCTGAAACGCGGTGCGGGTACGCAGAATAATTTCGCCGCCATCCGGCCCCAGCGCCTGCAACGCATTGCGCACAATGTTCAGCAGCACCTGTTCTATCTGGTCAGGGTCGTGCGCCAGTTCAGGCAGGCTTGGGTCGTAGTCGCGGACCAGGGTGACGTTGTCGGGCAATTCCATCGATACCAGCTTCACAACGCGCTCTGCGACTTTGTGAATGCTTTCCGTCACGTGCATGCCGGGCTGCTGTGGCCCAAGCAGTCGGTCCACCAGGTTACGCAGACGGTCCGCCTGCTCAATGATGACTTTGGTGTATTCCAACAGCGAAGGATCTGGCAGGGCTTTGCTTAAGAGCTGCGCCGCACCGCGTAAACCGCCGAGTGGGTTTTTTATTTCGTGCGCCAGGCCGCGTACCAGATCGCGTGCAGCCACCTGCTGAGCGTGCTGGAGCTGTTCCTGACTCAGGCGTCGCTGATTGTCCATCGGTGCCATCTCCAGCAGGATGAGGCCCTCAGGCAGCCGTTGCGCCGTTAACGAGAGAATATGTGAGCGCCCGTCGATAACGAGGGTGACTTCATTGTCCGTAAAGCCTTGTCCGGCATCGAGGCTTTCCCGCATCAGGACGATATTCAGCGAGAAATAGCTCAGCAGGTCCGGCAACGGGGTGCCGAATAACTTACGGGAACTTTGCGCCAGAAGTTGCTGCGCCGCCGGGTTGGCATAATGCACCGCCAGCTCGTCATCAACCAGCAAGATGCTGTTGATCAAAGAATTGAGGATCTGCCCAGCATCGGGCAACGAGCCACTTGCCATCCAGCAGTCTCCCAAAAGGTTGCACTATTTTAGTGCAGTATAGCGTTTTATAAGTAAATGAGACCGTAAATCAGGTTGTTGGTGGAGAAAAAAGCCCATCCTGGGATGGGCTGAAAGTTTCCACGGCAACAAAATCTCCTGCGTCTTCGCTAAGGACAAGGCCACAGGAGGTTTACAACTAAATCAAACGCTGTAATACAGTTCGAATTCAACCGGATGCGGCGTCATGCGTACGCGGTCGTTTTCTTCGATACGCAGCGCGATGTAAGCATCGATCGCGTCGTCGGTGAATACGCCACCCGCAGTCAGGAACTCGCGGTCTTCGCTCAGGCTGTTCAGTGCTTCTTCCAGAGAACCTGCAACCTGCGGGATTTCTTTCGCTTCTTCAGCTGGCAGGTCATACAGGTTTTTGTCCATTGCTTCGCCCGGGTGGATCTTGTTCTTGATACCGTCAAGACCAGCCATCAGCAGCGCTGCGAAGCACAGGTACGGGTTAGCAGCCGGGTCCGGGAAACGCACTTCGATACGACGTGCTTTCGGGGATGCAACCACCGGAATACGGATGGAAGCAGAACGGTTACGGGCAGAGTAAGCCAGCATTACCGGTGCTTCATAACCCGGGACCAGACGTTTGTAGGAGTTGGTGGTCGGGTTAGACAGGGCGTTGATCGCTTTAGCGTGTTTGATTACGCCGCCGATGTAGTACAGCGCCTGCTCAGACAGACCCGCATATTTGTCGCCAGAGAACAGGTTTACGCCGTTCTTGGACAGGGACATGTGGCAGTGCATACCGGAACCGTTATCACCGAACATTGGTTTCGGCATGAAGGTCGCGGTTTTACCGAAACGGTGCGCAACGTTGTGAACCACATATTTGTAGATCTGAATTTCGTCAGCTTTTTTGGTCATGGTGTTGAAGCGGGTTGCCACTTCGTTCTGACCAGCAGTTGCCACTTCGTGGTGATGAGCTTCAACAACCAGGCCCATCTCTTCCATCACCAGACACATGGTAGAACGCAGGTCTTGTGCAGAATCCACTGGCGGAACCGGGAAGTAACCACCTTTAACAGCCGGACGGTGACCTTTGTTACCGCCTTCGTATTTGGTGGAGGAGTTCCATGCGCCTTCGATATCATCGATAGCAACGTGGGAACCAGAAATAGAGCTGCCGAAACGTACGTCGTCGAACAGGAAGAATTCTGGTTCTGGTCCGAACAGAACGGTGTCTGCGATGCCAGTTGCGCGCAGGTATTCTTCAGCGCGTTTTGCGATGGAACGCGGGTCACGATCGTAGCCCTGCAGGGTACCTGGTTCCAGGATGTCGCAGCGGATGATCAGAGTCGGTTCTTCGTAGAACGGGTCAATGACAGCGGTAGAAGCGTCTGGCATCAGAACCATGTCAGATTCGTTAATGCCTTTCCAGCCGCCAATCGAGGAGCCGTCAAACATTTTGCCTTCTTCAAAGAATTCGGCATTCACCTGGTGAGCAGGGATCGTGACGTGCTGCTCTTTACCTTTGGTATCGGTAAAGCGCAAATCAACAAATTTCACTTCGTGCTCATTCAGCATCGTCAAAACGTGTTCAGCGGACATACTTAAACTCTCCCGGATTTTTCATTGTCGTCGTGGAAACGAGGTCTACAATTACGGCTCTAACCTGTCGTTGTTGCCATGAAAAAGATAAAGCGAAATCTATGCCAACTTTCAAATGTCACTAAAAAGGCGCTATTATGCGCACCATAGTGCAAAAGGGCTGCACCACGATGGTTATATTGCACCAATTCAGTGCCTGAATGTGAACGTCGAGCACTGAATTGGTGCAATTCCTGGTTAAGTAGCCCAATTTCGCTTCGTGAAAGCGATCACAAAGGAACTCTGCAATACTTGTTTGCGGGGGATGTTTGTGATCCTGTTTTGTAGTGCGATTAATCCGTGTACAATAACGCGCTATTTCTAAATGCCTGAGGCAAAGTTGTGATCGAAAATCTGCGTAACATCGCCATCATCGCGCACGTTGACCATGGTAAAACTACCCTGGTTGATAAGCTGCTGCAGCAATCCGGTACGTTCGATGCGCGTGCCGAAACTCAAGAGCGAGTGATGGACTCCAACGATTTGGAGAAAGAGCGTGGGATTACCATCCTGGCTAAAAACACCGCTATCAAATGGAATGATTACCGTATCAACATCGTTGATACCCCAGGGCACGCCGACTTCGGTGGCGAAGTTGAACGTGTCATGTCCATGGTAGATTCCGTTCTGTTGGTCGTTGATGCAATGGATGGTCCGATGCCGCAGACGCGCTTCGTGACCAAAAAAGCCTTTGCTCATGGCCTGAAACCTATTGTTGTTATCAACAAAGTTGACCGTCCGGGCGCGCGTCCTGACTGGGTTGTTGACCAGGTATTTGACCTGTTCGTTAACCTCGATGCGACCGACGAACAACTGGACTTCCCTATCGTTTACGCTTCTGCGCTGAACGGTATCGCGGGTCTGGATCACGAAGATATGGCGGAAGACATGACCCCGCTGTATCAGACTATTGTTGATCGTGTACCGGCTCCGAACGTTGACCTTGATGGCCCGCTGCAGATGCAAATCTCCCAGCTGGACTACAACAACTACGTTGGCGTCATCGGTATCGGCCGCATCAAACGTGGTAAAGTTAAGCCGAACCAGCAGGTCACTATCATTGATAGCGAAGGCAAAACCCGTAACGGTAAAGTCGGTAAAGTTCTGACCCATCTGGGCCTTGAGCGTATTGAGAGCGACATTGCAGAAGCAGGCGATATCATCGCAATCACCGGTCTGGGCGAGCTGAATATCTCCGACACCATCTGCGATACGCAGAATGTTGAAGCGCTGCCGGCGCTGTCTGTTGATGAGCCGACCGTTACCATGTTCTTCTGCGTTAACACCTCTCCGTTCTGCGGTAAAGAAGGTAAGTACGTTACCTCTCGTCAGATCCTTGACCGCCTGAACAAAGAGCTGGTGCACAACGTTGCGCTGCGCGTAGAAGAAACCGAAGACGCTGATGCATTCCGCGTTTCTGGTCGTGGTGAGCTGCACCTGTCTGTTCTGATCGAAAACATGCGTCGTGAAGGTTTCGAAATGGCGGTTTCCCGTCCGAAAGTTATCTTCCGCGAAATCGACGGCCGTAAACAAGAGCCGTTCGAAAACGTAACGCTGGACGTTGAAGAGCAGCATCAGGGTTCTGTGATGCAGGCTCTGGGTGAGCGTAAAGGCGACCTGAAAAACATGAATCCAGATGGCAAAGGCCGCGTACGTCTCGACTACGTGATCCCAAGCCGTGGCCTGATCGGCTTCCGTTCTGAGTTCATGACCATGACTTCCGGTACTGGTCTGCTGTACTCCACTTTCAGCCACTACGATGACGTTCGTGCGGGTGATGTCGGTCAGCGTCAGAACGGTGTTCTGATCTCCAACGGCCAGGGTAAAGCGGTTGCGTTTGCACTGTTTAGCCTGCAGGACCGCGGTAAGCTGTTCCTGGGTCACGGTGCAGAAGTTTACGAAGGCCAGATCATCGGTATTCACAGCCGTTCTAACGACCTGACCGTAAACTGCCTGACCGGTAAGAAACTGACCAACATGCGTGCGTCCGGTACTGACGAAGCAACGGTTCTGGTTCCGCCGGTTAAGATGACTCTGGAGCAGGCTCTGGAATTCATCGATGACGACGAACTGGTAGAAGTGACTCCGACCTCTATCCGTATTCGTAAACGTCACCTGACGGAAAACGATCGTCGTCGCGCTAACCGTGGTGCTAAAGAAGAATAATCTTCTTTCTTCACGGGATAGGTGATACCGGGCTGGCGTCATCGCTACCCGGCAAAAAAAAGCCGCTGATATCAGCGGCTTTTTTATTTCAGAATGAGTACCTTAATCCCAGGCGAATACGGTACTGCTCGCTGGTGTAGTAATTCCACCGATCCAACCATTGCAGCTCCAGATAGGGCATCCAGTTTTGCGTTATTTTATAGCTGAACTTATTGGTGATTTCCCAGTGATGATCTTTGCCATTCTTACTATGGTAGTCGTTCGTGCGCTGGAAAAAGTGCGGCTCAAAGGTATAGAAGAAAGAATCGGTTAATTTGAAATTCCAGTAATTGGCAAATTCATGAGTATCGTTTTTATCCATTTTTCCGTTCAGGTCGACCGTGTCGTAATTGCTGTGGTTGTAGCGATAACGAAAGGTAAGATTAAACCACGGGGCAAACTTGTAATTCGTATCTAAATAAACCGCACCGCCTGAGCCATCGCGATTGTCATTAATCAGCCCACCAGGCTGAAAGGTTAATTTGTCGGTAGCGAATTCAGATAATAAGTGCAACGCTCGGACATGATTGTGGAGAGTGTAGGAGGAAGGGTTAACTACCGATAAG
>NZ_CBFFRL010000095.1:0-18252 GCF_965644215.1 Phytobacter sp. V69 | reverse complement strand
GAGTAGCATTATTGGCAGAGCCAACTTATTGCTGACCACCTCCATAGGAGGTGGTGTTCATGCAAATATAAAAAAACCCCGCATAGCGGGGTTTTTCTCAACTTGTCAGCGATTACGCGCGAACGAAGTCGATGTGAGACAGTTTCGGTTTGTAAGCGTGACGCTGTACAGCCTGAACTTTCACTTTTACTTCTTTGCCTTCGATAACCAGAGTCTGAACTTCGTTGTAGAATTCAGCTTTAGACTGGATGTTCCACAGCTGGTCGTGGTCCAGTTCGATAGCAACCGGAGCTTCTTTCCCACCGTAAACGATAGCCGGGAATTTGTTAGCTGCGCGCAGGCGGCGGCTCGCACCCTTACCCTGCTCTTTACGTACTTCTGCGTTGATAGTAGACATTTAAAACTCTCTTAAATAGTTCCTGCTACAGGCGACCCAGCAACAGGCAAGTGATCTGCTTTGCGGATGCAAAAGCGGGCGGGATTATACCCGCATCCCCCCTCTGTTACAAGCCGCACGGGCATGAACTTAGCCGCGTAACTCGTTGGCGCGGCGATAGCGTCCTTCATAATCAAACACTTTTTCCCGCACCTGCCAGAACTGGCCTTTTTTGCGCGCCACGACAAAGTCCGGGTGGCGTAACAGCGCCTGCTGGGCGAGGATATCGGCGGCAACGATCCAGCGTAGCGGCACGCCGGGCGTACGGGTGTGCGGGCGAATAAAGAGCTGCTCAAAGGCGGTGCGCTGGGCAGGCGTTTGCAGACGGTAGCGTTCGCTGACATCGGCCCCGTCTTCATCGTAATAGGTGATTTTCAGCCATTCGCCTTTGTCATCCGCACCGTGCTGTAAGTCCATTCCGCTACAGCGCAGGACCAGCGCATCTTTGAGTTTCAGCGCCGCTTTAAGCATATCGTCCGGATCGACCAGAATGGTGTCGCAGGTGCGGCAGCGGCGGGCGGCAATGTCATTTTCCGCATTACACTGTGGGCAGTTTTTAAAGCGGAAACGGAAGTCGCACTGTTCCCGCTGGCCGTCATCGTCCTCAAACCAGCCCTGACAACGGCGGCCAAAATGTTCGATTAAGGTGCCGTCCGCTGTGGTTTTCCCCCAGAAGGTATTGGCGAAGCCGCAGGTCGGGCAAAACACCTGCACCGGTACGTTATCGCTTTTGCCTTTCGGCGCACCCACTTCCGGCGCGTAGAGATCGTGCGGATTTCCGGCGTAGTCGAGGATCAGGCAATCAGTCTTGCCTGGAGACAAGCGCAGGCCGCGGCCGACGATTTGCTGATACAGGCTGACGGACTCCGTCGGGCGCAGGATGGCAATCAGATCGACATGCGGGGCGTCGAAGCCGGTAGTGAGCACTGACACATTAACCAGATAGCGAAAGCGCTGCGCTTTAAAGGCGTCAATCAGCTCATCGCGCTGTGGGCCGGGCGTTTCTCCCGTAATCAGCGCCGCTGCGCCCGCAGGCAGCAGCCCGGTAATTTCATGGGCATGTTCGACGGTCGCGGTGAAAATCATCACCCCTTTGCGCGTTGCGGAGAATTCAACAATCTGGCTGATGATATGTGGCGTGATGCGTTGCTGTTTTTTCAGCTCACGGTTCATATCCGCTTCGCTGAACAGGCCATTACTCTGCGCCTGCAGGCGGCTGAAATCGTACTGCACGACAGGCATATCCAGCCGCTCCGGCGGTGTCAGATAGCCATGCTTGATCATATAGCGCAGCGGCAGCTCATAAATGCAGTCGCGGAACAGCGCTTTTTCATCGCCACGCACCATGCCGTGATAGTGAAAACGGTAGATCCAGCCTTTCCCCAGACGAAACGGGGTGGCGGTCAGTCCCAGCAGGCGCACACGGGGATTCACTTTGCGCAGGTGCTGTAAAATTTGCTGATACTGGCTTTCGTCATCATCGCTGATGCGGTGACACTCATCGACGATCAATAAGGAGAACTCGCCCTGAAAATGGTCGAGATTGCGCGCGACGGATTGCACGCTGCCAAAGACCACTTTGCCCTCACTTTGTTTGCTCTTCAGCCCGGCGGCATAAATGTCTGCCTCCCGGCCCAGGGCGAGATACTTGGCGTGGTTTTGCGCCACCAGTTCTTTGACGTGTGCGAGTACCAACACACGCCCGCGTGCGACTCTGGCCAGTTCAGCAATCACCAGGCTTTTGCCCGCCCCCGTGGGCAACACAATCACGGCGGGTTCATCGTGGTGGCGGAAGTGGGTGAGGGTGGCGTCTACTGCCTCGCGTTGATAAGGGCGTAAGGTAAAAGTCATGGTCTTCGTGGTGTGACAACATCGTGTCACAAGTATGCCACGAATCTTTCCCTTGAGCGGTGTAGAATGACCGCTATACTGACAGGCGTAAATCACCTGAATCTTCTTAAGGACGAAAGTCCTGCTTCCAGCACCATACAGGCAAAACAATTTCATGCGACTTGATAAGTTTATCGCTCAGCAACTCGGCGTAAGCCGTGCTATTGCCGGGCGTCAAATCCGCGCCAGCCACGTTACGGTAGACGGCGACGTTGTCAGAGACACTGCGTTCAAATTACGCCCGGAACACCAGGTGGAATATGAAGGGAACGCGTTGGTTCAGCAGACCGGCCCACGCTATTTCATGTTGAACAAACCGCAGGGTTATGTCTGCTCGACGGACGATCCCGATCATCCGACCGTGCTGTTTTTCCTCGATGAACCCGTTGCTTACCAGCTGCATGCCGCAGGGCGTCTGGATATTGACACCACCGGTCTGGTACTGATGACCGACGACGGGCAATGGTCGCACCGCATTACCTCTCCGCGCCATCACTGCGAGAAAACCTATCTGGTTGAGCTGGAATCTCCGGTCTCTGACGATACCGCCGAGCAGTTTGCCAAAGGTGTGCAACTGCATAACGAGAAAGACCTCACCCGCCCGGCACAGTTGGAAGTCATTACCCCGACCCGGGTGCGTCTGACCATCAGCGAAGGCCGCTATCATCAGGTGAAACGGATGTTCGCCGCCGTAGGCAACCACGTTGTCGGGCTGCACCGTGAGCGCATCGGCGCTATCGCCCTGGATGAAGATATGGCCGAGGGGGATTACCGCCCACTGACAGAAGAAGAGATTGCCAGCGTCGGTTTACCCGCGCGCTAACTTACAGGAGTTTGTCGTGACCACCAGGCCACACTCATCACTGAGCATTGTGTTTATTCTTGGCCTGCTGGCCATGTTGATGCCGTTATCTATCGATATGTACCTGCCCGCGCTTCCGGTGATTGCCGGGCAGTTTGGCGTACCGGCGGGTAGCGCGCAAATGACGCTGAGTACCTACATTCTGGGCTTTGCGTTGGGGCAGCTGATTTATGGCCCCATGGCGGACAGCATCGGGCGCAAGCCCGTTATTCTGGGCGGTACGCTGATTTTTGCCGCGGCGGCCGTGGCCTGCGCGCTGGCACAAAGTATCGACCAGCTGATCACCATGCGTTTCTTTCACGGGCTTGCGGCCGCCGCAGCCAGCGTGGTGATTAACGCCCTGATGCGTGATATGTACCCGCGTGAAGAGTTCTCGCGGATGATGTCATTTGTCATGCTGGTCACCACCATTGCACCGCTGTTGGCCCCGATGATTGGCGGCGCGGTGCTGATTTGGTTTAGCTGGCATGCGATCTTCTGGATCCTGGCAGTCGCGGCCTTACTGGCCTCGGCGATGATTGCGTTCTTCATTCGCGAAACGCTCCCGCCGGAGCGTCGGCAGCCGTTCCATCTGCGCACGACCGTCGGCAACTTTGCCTCCCTGTTTCGCCATAAACGCGTGCTTAGCTATATGCTGGTGAGCGGCTTTAGTTTTGCCGGGATGTTCTCTTTTCTGAGCGCCGGGCCGTTTGTCTATATCGAAATCAACCATGTTTCGCCGCAGGATTTTGGCTACTACTTCGCGCTGAACATCGTGTTCTTATTCCTGATGACCATTATTAACGGGCGCTTTGTCCGTCGCATTGGCGCGCTGAACATGTTCCGTAGCGGGCTGTGGGTTCAGTTTGTCATGGCGCTGTGGATGGTTGTTACGGCACTGCTCGGCGTGGGCTTCTGGTCGCTGGTGGTGGGCGTGGCCGCTTTCGTTGGCTGTGTCTCGCTGGTGTCGTCAAACGCGATGGCGGTCATTCTCGATGAATTTCCCCATATGGCAGGGACCGCATCGTCTCTGGCCGGTACGTTCCGCTTTGGTATTGGCGCGATTGTCGGCGCGTTGCTTTCGATGTCGACCTTTAATTCCGCATGGCCAATGATTTGGTCGATCACCTTCTGCGCAACGAGTTCTATCCTCTTCTACCTCTACGCCAGCCGCGGCAAAAAGCAGGCGTAACCTCTCAACAAAAGGGAGCAAAAATGCTCCCTTTTTTGATGCATATCAACCAAACTTGACATACATTCGGACATGTTTGTTTATTTTATGTAAAATCCGTTTATGTAAAAAGTCACGTCATTGTAGTAAAATAGGTTGAGTTAGATCTCATAAACGGGTACATATAGCCGAAAAAGGGACGGTGGTTCGTCCATAAAAACCTGATAAATGAACCGCTAACCCGCACACAACGTGGCGTTTTACGTTTTATGTGTGGCTGACAAGACGATTTGTCAATAATGTGTTATCTAAATGTGAAATATTTGTAAGTTATTTGTGCTTCCGGGGACAAAAAAGTGAATACATTACAACTCTCCATCATCCACCGTTTGCCCCAGTGCTATCGCTGGCTTGACGGTTTTGCAGGTGCCAAAGTTGAACCGATTCCGCAACATGACGATGATGCGGAAGGGAGTCTTGTGGCGCTTAAGTTATTGAGTCCGGACGGCGACAGCGCCTGGCCGGTGATGCACAAGCTAAGTCAGGCACTGAGCGACATCGAGGTGGATTGTTCCGTCGTGGAATGCGAAGGTGAACCGTGTTTGTTCGTGAATTGCCAGGATGAGTTTGCAGCGACCTGTCGCCTGAAAAACTTTGGCGTCGCGATCGCTGAAACCTTTACCAGTCAAAATCCTTTCTGAGCGTCAGCTTAATGATAAAAGCTGGCGCGTGTAGTCCTGCTGCGGCGCGCTAAACACGCGGTGGCATTCTCCCTGCTCCACAACCTCTCCCTGTTTCAGCACAAGCACCTGATGGCATAACGCGCGTACCACCTGCAAATCGTGGCTGATAAAGATATAGGCCAGTCGGTGCGTTTTCTGCAGCGATTTCAGTAAGGCGAGGATCTGCGCCTGTACCGTGCGATCAAGCGAAGAGGTCGGTTCATCCAGAATGATCAGCTCCGGTTTCAGAATTAACGCTCGGGCGATCGCAATGCGCTGGCGTTGGCCGCCGGAAAACTCGCCGGGAAAACGCCTGCGGGTTTCTGGATCCAGCCCAACCTCGTGCATCACCCTGATAACCTCAACTTCCCGCGCCTCACGCGTTAACGTCGGCTGATGCACCAGTAATCCCTCTTCAATAATTTGCTGAACGTTCAGCCGTGGGTTAAGTGAAGAGTTCGGGTCCTGGAACACCACCTGAATACGGTAACGCACCGGCAGCATCTGTTTGCGGTTCCATGCGTGCAGAGGTCTGTCGCCAAAAGTGATGGTGCCCTGTGAGGCAATCAGGCGCAGCAGCGCCAGCCCGGTGGTGCTCTTACCGGAACCCGACTCACCAACCAGCCCCAGCGTTTCCCCCGGGCGCAGGGTAAAGCTGATGTTATTCACCACCCGGTTTTCACCGACAACGCGTTTAAACAGACCTTTGCGGATCGGAAAACTGACGCCGAGATTCTCGACGCGCAGCAGGGGAGGCGTGTCCGGGGTCAGTGCGACCGGGTCACCCGCGGGTTCGCTGTTCAGCAGGCGCTGGGTGTAAGGATGCTGAGGTGCTGCAAACAGGGCGCTGGCGCTGTTTTGCTCGACGCACTGGCCGTTTTGCATCACCGCAACGTTGTCTGCCAGCTTGCGCACGATACTCAGGTTGTGGGTGATAAACAGCAGTCCCATGTTCAGTTCCTGGCGCAGTTCGCGCAGCAGCGTCAGGATTTGCGCCTGTACTGTCACATCCAGTGCGGTGGTGGGTTCGTCGGCAATCAGCAGCTCCGGGCGGGTGAGCAGCGCCATGGCAATCATCACGCGCTGGCGTTCGCCACCGGAAAGCTGGTGGGGGAAATCTCCCAGACGCTGGCGGGCATTGCGAATACCAACACGATCAAGGCAGGTCAGGATCTCCGCACGGGCGGCCTCCCGGCGCATTCCCCGGTGCAAAGATAAAACCTCATAGAGCTGTTTTTCCACGCTATGCAGCGGGTTAAGCGACACCATTGGTTCCTGAAAAATCATCGCGATTTTATTGCCGCGCACCTGGCGTAAATTTTTTTCGCTGGCGTGCAGCAAACTTTCGCCATGGAAAAAGATATCACCCTGCGGATAGACCGCAGGCGGCGTTGGCAGCAGACGGAGGATCGACAATGCGCTGACGCTTTTGCCCGAACCAGACTCACCCACCAGCGCCAGCGTCTCGCCCGCTTCAATTTGCAGCGACAGTGAATCCACCACCGTGCGCTGCGTCTCCTGCTGGCGAAAGGCGATAGACAAGGAATCAATGCGTAACAGAGGAGAGCTCATCTTATACCGCCTTGTTGGGATCGAAGGCGTCGCGTACCGCTTCACCAATAAAAATTAACAGCGATAGCAAAACCGCGACGGATAAGAATGCCGCGATACCCAGCCAGGGCGCCTGCAGGTTGTTTTTCCCCTGCAGCAACAATTCACCGAGCGACGGCGAACCGAGCGGCAAACCAAAGCCGAGGAAATCCAGCGAGGTGAGGGTGGAAATCGAGCTGCACAAAATAAACGGCAGAAAGGTCAGGGTGGCGACCATCGCATTGGGTAGCATATGGCGCAGCATAATGCTGCGATCGTTGACCCCCAGCGCCTGTGCCGCGCGGATATAGTCAAAGTTTCGCGTGCGCAGAAATTCGGCGCGCACCACGCCAACCAGACTCATCCAGCCGAACAGTACCGTAATGGCCAGCAGCCACCAGAAACCTGGCTGTACTACGCTTGAGAGCAGAATGATCAGGAACAGCGTTGGCATGCCAGACCAAACCTCAATAAAGCGCTGGCCCCACAGGTCGATTTTCCCGCCGTAATAACCCTGTAGCGCACCTGCAAACACGCCGATGACGCAGGAGCAGAGCGTCAGCATCAGGCCGAATAAGAGCGAGATACGCGTACCGTAGAGGATACGCGCCAGCACATCACCGCCGTTAGCGTCGGTGCCCAGCCAGTTTTGTTTCGAGGGCGGCGACGGGAAAGGCTGGGTGGTGGAGTAGTTAATACTGCGCGCGCCAAAGCGGATCGGTGTCTGAATCATCCAGCCATGCCGATCGATTTGCTGCTGCAGCCAGGGGTCCTGGTAATCCGCCGGGGTGGCAAACGGGCCGCCAAATTCGCTCTCGCTGTAGTTAAAAATCACCGGCGCGTACCACTGTCCCTGATAACGCATCAGCAGCGGTTTGTCGTTGGCAATCAGCTCAGCACAGAGGCTGAACACAAAGACCAACAGAAAAATCCACAGCGACCAATAGCCGCGACGATTATGGCGAAAGCGCGCCCAGCGAGTCTGGTTGACGTAGCTTAATTGAAACATCAGCGTCCCTCGAAATCGATGCGTGGGTCGACCAGCGTATAGCTGATGTCACTGAGAATATTCAGCAACAGGCCGATAAGCGTGAAAATATAAAGCGTGCCGAACATCACTGGATAATCGCGTGAAACGGTGGCCTCGTAGCCCAAAAGCCCCAGCCCGTTCAGTGAGAAGATCACTTCTATCAGCAGTGAGCCGGTAAAAAACATGCTGATAAACGTGGCCGGGAAGCCCGCGATCACCAGCAGCATGGCGTTACGAAATACGTGCTTACGCATGATGTTGCCTTCGCTGACGCCTTTTGCGCGCGCGGTCACCACGTACTGCTTTCTGATCTCATCCATAAAGGAGTTTTTGGTCAGCATGGTCAGCGCCGCAAAGCCGCCGATTACGGTGGCCAGCACGGGCAGGGTGATATGCCACAGGTAATCGGTGATTTTGCCGTACCAGGGCAGGGTATCGAAGTTAGACGAAACCAGACCGCGCAGCGGGAAGACATCGTAGTAGCTACCGCCCGCCAAAAAGACGATCAACAGGATGGCGAACAGAAACGCAGGGATCGCATAGCCGATAATGATAAAGGCGCTGCTCCAGACGTCGAACCGGCTGCCGTTGTACACCGCTTTGCGGATCCCAAGGGGAATCGACACAAGGTAGATGATCAGCGTCCCCCACAGTCCAAGGGTGACGGAAACCGGCAGGCTCTCTTTGATCAACTGCAGCACCGACGCACTGCGGAACAGGCTGTCGCCAAAATCAAAACGCGCATAATCCCAGAGCATTTTGAAATAACGCTCATGAATAGGTTTATCGAAGCCGTAGCGTTTGGTGATTTCGGCAATCACTTCCGGATCCAGCCCGCGCCCGCCGCGATAGTGGCTATCGTTGCTGGTGGCGCTGCCGACACCGGTACGGGCGTGCGTGGCAGCGCCGCCTTCGGCCGCGCTGCCCGGCAAGCCGCTCTGGTTGCCAAACTCAATCGCCGCAATGGCTTGATCGACCGGCCCGCCCGGGGCAATCTGCACAATGAAAAAGTTAATGGTGATAATCGCCCACAAGGTGGGAATGATCAGCAATAAGCGTCGAATAAAATAGGCGCCCATTCTGTCTCCTTAGCGTCTGTCTGCGGGCAGTTTTGCCGCTTTGTTCACGTCATACCACCAGGTATCAAAACCGAGTGAATAGACGGGGCGAATGCCTGGCATCGAGAACTTGTCCCAGTAGGCCACCTGATCGGCTGCCATGTACCACATTGGCAACATGTAATAATTCCACGTCAGCACCCGGTCGAGCGCCCGTCCGAGCGGCAGCAGTTTTTTCTTATCCCCTTGTGCCTGGATAATTTGCGCGATCAGTTTATCCAGTACCGGGCTTTTTACCCCCGGCGAGTTATAGGTAGAATCAATGTATTGCGAGCTCCACGAAATTTGCAGGTCGGAACTGGGCCACGGCATCGCGCGCCAGACGCGCGGCATCATGTCGTAATCGCGGGTGCGCAGGCGATTGGTGATTTGCGAGTTATCGACCTGACGGACTTCCATCGTAATGCCCAGACGCGCCAGGTTGTGCTGAAACGGCAGCACCCACTGGTTGTTCCCGCCGGAAGGCAGCAACATCTCGAAAACGAAGGGTTTACCGGTCTGGGCGTTCACCAGCTTCTGGTTTTTCATCTCCCAGCCTGCCTGCTTGAGCAGCTCATTGGCTTTCAGCAGGTTCTCCCGGTCATAACCGTCACCTTTGGACACTGCCGGGGTATAAATAGAGGTAAATACTTCGGGCGGCAAGTCTGCTTTCATCGGCGCCAGCAGTGTTAGCTCGGCGGCATCCGGGTAATTGCGTGCGGCATATTCGGTGTTCTGGAAATAGCTGTTGGTGCGGCTGTAGGCGTTATAAAACAGCGCCTTGTTCATCCACTCGAAATCAAAGGCCAGCGAAATGGCTTCACGTACCCGGCGATCGCTAAATACCGGACGTTGAATATTGAATGCCAGCCAGCGGGTATCCTGCGCGGAGGTATTTGGCTGCTCGTCTTTGATGATATAGCCGCGATCAAAATTACTCCCCATATAGCGCGTCGCCCAGTTTTTCGCGCTGCCCTCGGTGCGCATATCGAACGCGCCTGCTTTAAAGGCCTCAAAGGCGACGTTGTCATCCAGGTAATAGTCGTAGCGAATGCTGTCGAAATTCCAGCGACCTCGGTTGACCGGCAGCGTTGCGCCCCAGTAGTCCTTCACGCGCGAATAGGTGACGTACTGCCCCATTCGCCAGCTGGTGATGCGATAAGGGCCACTGCCGAGCGGAGGAGACGAGAGCGGGTCGCTGAGCTTATGATCTTTCCAGAATTTCTCGGGCATCACCGGCAGGGAGAAGAGGCTGAGCATGTTCTCTTTGCCCGGTTCGCCCCGCTCCATGCGCACGGTTAACGGGGAAATTGCTTTTACCGTGGTGCCTTTATAGACGAGACGGAACTGGGGGACGCCTTCGGTCATAAACTTGTTAAAGGTAAATGCCACGTCGCTGGCGCGAATCGGCGAGCCGTCGTGGAAGGTAGCGCGCGGGTTGATCGAGACTTCGACCCATGAGTAATCGTCGGCATAGCGGGCCATTTCAGCAATCAGCGGATAGTAGCTGCCAGGCTCATCGTCGGAGGTGGTAAACAGGCTGTCGTAGAGCGACTCGGTGCGCACAGCGGCGTTTCCACGTAGGGCGAAACGGTTGAAGCTATCAAAGGTGCCAAGGTACGAAAGTGTGATATTGCCGCCTTTGGGGGCAGCAGGGTTCACATAGTCAAAATGTGAAAAGTTAATCGCATATTTAGGCTCGCCAATAACGGCAAACGCATAATTTTCTTTAATGGTTTGAGCATGGGTAACCGTGCCCACAAGCAGCAAACTTAAAATAAACAGGCGCACAAACTTCATCGGGCGGGATCCTTTACCTGTGGCGCGCCGGGCGCACCAACGTCTTCTTATTGAATAATAAGGGAGGGTACGCCCGTTGTGAAATAATTAACGGCTTAAAGTAGCGATGAAAACTGCGGGGGATGCCACATTGTGAATTGCTCAAGGGTCATCGGACGGCTGAAATAGTAGCCCTGCATGAAATGCACGCCATGTTCCCGCAGCCAGCGAGCCTGCTCCGGGGTTTCAACCCCTTCCGCCACGGTGGTCATATTCAGCCGTTTCGCCAGCATCAGCACGGCGTCCAGCACCGGAGACGTGACGGTTTCGGTGCCAATGGCATTTACAAAGCCACGGTCGATTTTGAGATAATCCATGGTGAAGCGTTCAAGATAGATAAGCGCACTGTGGCCGGTACCAAAATCGTCAATCGCAATTTCATAGCCTTCGTCATGCAGCCACTGGAATAATTTCACCGCTTCACTCTGGCGCAGCATATCCCGCTCGGTAATTTCCAGCACCAGGCGGAAATAGTCATCCGGAAGTGAATGGGTAAACTGGCGAATATCGTCAGCAAAGCTTTCAACATGCAAATGGCCTGGCGAAATATTAATGCCCAGTTTCGCCCCCTGTGGTAGTAGCGTTTGCAGTACCGGTGCGTCGTGGGCGATAAGCTTAAACAGATGCAGCGTTAGGGGCACGATAAGCTGCTGCGCCTCGGCATACTGGATAAAGGCATCCGGCGGGATCTCCCCGGCGGTGGGGTGTTTCCAGCGCATTAAGACTTCAACGCCGCGCACGCGCAGCTCGGCGGAATCCACCACCGGCTGGTACACAACATAAAACTGATTTCGTTTCATTGCGGTCAGGATTTCTTTACCCGGACGCATTCTTATATACAGGCACCAGCCCGTCAGTAAACCCGCGAGTGTGCCCACCATACCGCCGAACAGCAAGGCAAACTGCACATCTTCCGGTTTCCAGGTCTCGGTATAGAGATTCACGGTCAGCGGAAAGCCAGCAAGATGCGCTGTGCGAAACGGCGTGGCTTTCAGAGTGTTGAGATCAACCAGCCCTGTTGAAAAGGTCGAAATCGCGTTGTGGCCAATGCCGAGGGTAATGCCGGTCAATTCTTGTTGCTGGGAGGTGTAGAGCAGGAAAGGGGTGAGGTTCACATTCAACGACGCAAACACGCCGCGATCGTCAAGCAAGGGGCTGCGGAACCACATCGCAATCGCGGGTTTATCCGGCATCATTGGCGTACCGGGTAAAATGACCATATCGAAGTCTTTATTCAGATCGATTTCTGGCAGCAGCTCTTTCATCGGTACGTGCATCACGCCCGTCGCGGAAGAACAAAACGCGTTATCGTCTTTGACCAATAAAAACGCACGTACATTCATGCTAAAGGCAGCGCGTGAGGTCAGCTCACTGGAGACGTCGGCGCACTCGTTTAGCGTCAGCGGCTGCAGCGCTTCGGCGGTGGTTCTAATGTCGTTAAAATAATCCGTAAGCCAGTGCTGCATGCCGACGAGTACGGCATACATCTTTTGTTCGTGTTTTTTCTGGACGATGAGAAACTGAATCCCACCGACGACAATAGCCGAGAAGAGACCGGCCAGAATACTAAGTAGCAGAATTTTTCGACTGGCGGAAAAGTTGCGGGTCAACATCACTTATATCCATATCCGGCAAGTTTGAGCGAAAAAGCCAGGTGATTGATCTGCCTGATTTCCTGGAATATAGCCTGGAATGTCTCATGAGACATATAAATATGCATGAAAAACGGGCATAAAAAAACACCGCCGAAGCAGTGTTCTTTTTTTCGTTTCGCGCCAGCCAAGGGATAACCGGCGAAAACAGGCGTTAGCTGCGGGACAGGACGCGTCGCGCTTCGTTGTAGCGTTTCTTCCAGTACGGTTCGTCCATGCTGGAAATCACCACACCACTGCTTGTGGAAGCATGAACAAACTGGTTATTGCCAATGTAGATGCCTACGTGTCGGCCAGTTGACCCTGCTCTGAACAACACCAGGTCACCGGTACGCAAACTGGTGCGTGACACGGACTTACCCATTTCCTGCTGTTCATAAGTAGAACGCGGTAATTCTAAACCAAACTGCTCACGGAAAGTGCGCTGGACGAAGCCGGAGCAATCAATACCTTTCTTGGTGTCGCCGCCTAAGCGATAACGTACACCTTTCCAGTCAGCATATTGATCGAGGATGCGATTTTTCACATCCAGATTACGCACCATCTTTTCAAATTCATCCTGAGAGGCTTGCAGTGAAGAGGTATCTTCGCCCACAGCATGCGTCTCAGAATGCATGTTCTTCGCGGTATTTGTTGAACAAGCTGATAACAGAACCGCCACTGCTACCGCGGGAATCGCCCGCAAGATATATCTCAAAATCGGCTGAGATCTGACCATGTTAATTGTTTTCCCTTGAAGTCCTTAACGATAAATATCGTTATAAAAAATGCCAACGCAGCGAGATTAATTAGCTGTACGCAAGGAGACAATTGCCTATGGTCAAATCTGTGGGTTACCGCACAAATTTATTCACAATGAGAATAATTGCTCTTTTGCTCAAAGCAGACCCGAGATTACCCTATCGTTTCCGGCATTGCGAGTGCTTTTCTGTGATTTTTTATAAGAAATAATGATACAGAAAGTTAATTATCAGAAATGGCGAAAAAAGCGGCAGCTTGGGTTAAAAATCATGCAAATCGCTAATTTCCATGATGATTATTATGACAGGGTGATGACAGTAATTGAGAAGTTTTGGAAAATTTGCATCAGGGATCGAAAACGATCCCTGATGGTTACGGCGAATTGATGTTATTAAATTGTTTTAAAGTTGTTTATTTACCCGGTAAGTGGCGATTAAATACGCTAATTATTTTGTCGCTAAGCGGCGTCATCAGGCACCACGGCAGGCCAATCAGCGCCACGGAAAGGGATCCAACGGCAATATCGGTAAACCAGTGAGCGCCGATCATTACGCGCGGGAAAGCAAAAACCACGAATATAATCAGGGCAATGCCGAACGCCTTTTTGCCGAAATAACGCAACATGATTGAAGAAAAAATAAGCAACATCATGCCGTGATCGCCGGGGAAACTGTCTTTTGAGGCATCCTTGGTCGGGAAATTCAATAATTCACTTACCCGATGAATGCCGCTGAAAAATAGCGTTGGGCTTTCGCGTTTAACGGGAATAAGTAATTGCGCCAGTTGATTAATAACCACCGCGAACAACAACATGGTCAGGCCGATAATGAGGATACGTCGACGTCCGGCGTGGTCTTCACGCAACCAGAACGACAGCATCAGGCAGCCCATTGCAATGAGTGAGCAGGCGTCAAAGGCGCGATTGTTGGTCAGCGCGACCAGCCACAGGAACGCACGGCTCTCAACGAGACCGTTATTGAAGAAGTGGAAAATTGCCGCGTCAAGCGGAAACCAGAGTCCATGATTGACCGGTAAGTACCAGGACATGAACAGCGCAAAACCAACGACATTAAGCAATAAAATAAGCGGTAAACGAGTCTTCATCTTTAACCATTTCTAAACAACACGGGTAAAACAGTAGTGCCCTTAACCTAAACGAAGCTTCAACAAACTGGCCTGCAGGGCATTCCAGTCCGCTTCGGAGACCGTAATCAATTCAATGCGGCTATCCGGCGGCGCGACGCTTAGCGTCTCAATATGCAGGTCCAGACCCTGGCGATTAATACGCACCAGTCCTTCAGGAATGCGCATCACGCCCTTGACGCGTTCCACTGGCGCAAGGCGCGCCCATTCAAGCAAACCGATGGTGTCAAACTGCGTATCCGCATCAAAAATCCAACCGCACGCCTGGTGGCCCTGGCCGCTGTTCAGGCTGCGCCGCCAGCGTTGATGCGCAGGCAAACTTAACGCTGCCAGACCTTTTCTTTCACCGGTGTGGTGGTGATGTTCAGCGCTGGTGGGTAGCTCGCGCAGGTTACGGCGTGGGTTATCCAGCAGTGATACGGGAAGGTTGCCCTGGGTGGCGTTGATGCGCAGGCGGTCATCGCCATGTTGCTGCCACCATGCGTCCAGCGCCTGCATGCTCTCGGCGCTGGCGCGGTCTTCTTTATTGGCGACGATGATGTCAGCTGCCGCCAGCTGATCGCGGAAGTTTTCATTGCCGGTCACTTTCTCATCCAGCAACTGGCGCGGATCGATAAGACACAGGGTGGCGCGCAGATCGATCCACGGTTCGTAGACTGGGGCGGTGAGCATATCGAGAATTTGTTTGGGATGACCCAGCCCTGTCGGCTCAATCAGTAAGCGATCGGGCTTGCCCTGACGCAGCAGCGTGTTGAGGCCAACCTGCATCGGCAGGCCGTTCACACAGCACATGCAGCCGCCGGGGATCTCTTTTAACAATGCGCCGCTGTCTGCCAGCAATGTGCCGTCAATCCCCACTTCGCCCAACTCATTGACCAGGACGGCCCATTTCTCGTTGGGATCTTTATTTGCCAGCATATGGAGAATTGACGTGGTCTTTCCACTGCCAAGAAAGCCGGTAATCAGATTGGTTTTCGTCACGTCTGCTCCAGAATCACGCACAAGAATAAGTGCGGTAATCCTGACGAAAATCGACGCAAAAGAGAAGGGCAGGAGCGGAGAAAGCACTTTCCGCTCCTTTTAATGGCAGAAATTGTTAAATCGGCAGGGCGTTACGTACCGCCTGGTGCGCACCCTGTGAACGCAACTGTTGCCATGCGGTTTCTATCGCATCCACGAAGCGCGGATCGGCGGGTAAATCGGTGCCGAAAATTTCGCTGAGCGCGAGCAAGGCTCTGACGCGCTCAGCCTCACTGCTGGTGTCGACAATCGCGCGAATCTTATCTGCCAGCGGGTCACGCACATCAATGGCCTCGTCCGCATCGTCTGTTCCACTGACATAGCGCATCCAGCCCGCCACGCCGAGCGCCAGCAGCGGCCAGTGGCTTTCACGCTGCAGATGCACGCGAATGCTATCCAGCATGCGCTGCGGCAGCTTTTGGCTGCCGTCCATCGCTATCTGCCAGGTACGGTGTTTAAGTGCCGGGTTAGAGAAACGGGCAATCAGGTTGTCCGCATAAGCGTTAAGATCCACGCCGGTGATGCTCAGGGTGGGGGCCTGCTCGCCCAGCATCAACTGACGCGCGGCGCGGCGAAAAACGTCATCCTGCATACAGTCACTGATATGGGCGAAGCCGGCCAGATACCCCAGGTATGCCAGGAACGAGTGGCTGCCGTTCAGCATACGCAGCTTCATCTGTTCCCACGGGCGCACGTCTTCTACCAGTTGCACACCTGCGACTTCCCATTGCGGACGACCAGCAACAAAGTTGTCTTCAATGACCCATTGAATATAGGGCTCGCAGCTGATGGCGCAGGGATCGGCGACCCCCAGTTCAGCAGCGATTTCTGCCAGCGATTCGTCGGTAGCGGCGGGCACGATGCGGTCAACCATGGTTGACGGGAAGCTGACGTGTGCGTCAATCCACTGGGCCAGCTCGGCGGAACGGGTCTGCGCCATGCCCAGCACCGCGTTTTTCACGATGTGGCCATTATCCGGAATGTTGTCGCAAGACAGGACGGTAAAAGCGGGCAGTCCGCGTTCACGACGGCGGGAAAGTGCCTCGACCAGAATACCCGGCGCGGAGTGCGGCTCGCCGGGTTCCTGCAGATCATGGGCAATGCGCGGCTGGGTGAGGTCCAGTTTGCCGGTTGCCGGATCGATGCAATAGCCTTTCTCGGTGATGGTCAGCGAGACGATGGCCACCTGCGGTTCGCAAAACTTTTCAATAATGGCGGCCAGTGAATCCAGTTTGGCATTCATGCATTCGTTAACCGCGCCAATAATATATGCCTGATTACCCTCAGCCCCTTTCTCCAGCACGGTGTACAGATGATCCTGCGCGCGCAGTTGGGCCATAAGCTGGTCGCCGCTGAACAGGCTGATTTCACATATGCCCCAGTCGCCACCCTGCGCGTTCAGCACACGGTCGGTCAGCAGTGCCTGATGCGCACGGTGAAAGGCACCAAAACCGAAGTGGACAATACGCGAACGCAGTGACGAGCGATCATACTGAGGTAACTGCACCGTGTCCGGCAGCGTTACGGAGGCAATTGTTTGCATTGAAATACACCTATTTAACCATTAATTAACAATATGCAGTGTAAAGTTATATGACAGAAAATTGAATTGGTGTGCCTGAAATATCCGGGTAATGTGAGCTGGATCAATCATTGTTAAGGCTGCGTTTGACCCTCTCCGTTAAACATGTATGGTAGTCGTCATGATCTCTGCTGTATTGGTATAACAACTTTGAGGGTAAGGCGATGGAACAAACCTGGCGTTGGTACGGACCGAACGATCCGGTTTCATTAGATGACGTGCGTCAGGCTGGCGCAACGGGTGTCGTGACGGCACTGCACCATATTCCAAACGGTCAGGTCTGGCCGGTTGACGAAATCAAGCAGCGTCAGGCGTTGCTGGCTGAAAAAGGGCTGACCTGGTCAGTGGTTGAAAGTATCCCTGTGCATGAAGATATTAAAACGCACAGCGGTCAGTATGACACCTGGATTGCCAACTATCAGCAAAGTATCCGTAACCTGGCGACCTGTGGCATCGACACCGTGTGCTACAACTTTATGCCGATCCTCGACTGGACGCGTACCGATCTGGAATATGAATTGCCGGACGGTTCCAAAGCCCTGCGTTTCGATCAGATTGCCTTTGCCGCTTTTGAGCTGTATATCCTCAAACGCGAAGGCGCGCAGGCAGATTACAGTGAAGAAGAGCAGCAGCAGGCGCAGGCGTATTTCGAAGCCATGAGCGCAGCGGAAATTGAAAAACTGACGCGCAATATTATTGCTGGCCTGCCGGGTGCCGAAGAGGGTTACACGCTGGATCAGTTCCGTGCGCGTCTGGCGGAATACGACGGCATTAACAAAGATCAGCTGCGCGAAAACATGGCGTACTTCCTGCGCGCGATTGTGGCTGTGGCAGAAGAAGTGGGCGTGCGCCTGGCGGTGCACCCGGACGATCCGCCACGCCCGATCCTCGGCTTGCCGCGCATCGTCTCTACCATTGAAGATATGCACTGGCTGAAAGGCGCGGTCAACAGCATCAACAACGGTTTCACCATGTGCACAGGCTCGTATGGCGTGCGTGCAGATAACGATCTGGTGAACATGATTGAGACCTTCGGCGACCGTATTCACTTCACGCACCTGCGTTCTACCTGCCGTGAAGACAACCCGAAAACCTTCCATGAAGCTGCGCATTTGCAGGGCAATGTGGATATGGTCTCGGTTGTGGCGGCGATTCTGGGTGAAGAACAACGTCGTAAGAAAGCGGGCGATCTGCGTCCTATTCCGTTCCGTCCGGACCACGGGCACCAGATGCTGGATGACCTGCGTAAGAAAACCAACCCGGGCTACTCCGCGATTGGTCGTCTGAAAGGGATGGCGGAAGTGCGTGGTGTGGAACTGGCGCTTAAGAAAACGCTGTTCCGCGACCTGCTGTAATCCGTTTCCCTCACGCTGAAATAAAAAAAGGACAGTTTTCACTGTCCTTTTTTACTTTACAGGCGGGCTTAGATAGTGTCGTCACAAGATTTTAGCCCAGAGAGCGATGCATCTGATCTGGACGGCAGCGAGAAATGAGGCCG
>NZ_CBFFRL010000094.1:0-18428 GCF_965644215.1 Phytobacter sp. V69 | reverse complement strand
GCGGGCATCGTGAAAAGTCTATGTCAAAGAAAGGGTTATGTTCTCATAATTGACGATTAAATCGCACCTTCCTTAAGGTAGGCAGTAATAAAAAAGAAATCGAGGCAAAAATGAGCAAAGTCAAACTCGCTATAATCGGTAACGGCATGGTCGGCCACCGTTTTATTGAGGATCTCCTTGATAAAGCAGATGCCAGCCAGTTCGATATTACCGTTTTTTGTGAAGAACCCCGTAAAGCCTACGATCGCGTTCACCTGTCTTCCTACTTCTCGCATCATACTGCGGAAGAACTGTCGCTGGTACGTGAAGGTTACTACGAAAAGCACGGCGTGAACGTACTCGTCGGCGAACGTGCGATTACCATCAACCGCCAGGAGAAAGTGATCCACTCCAGCGCCGGTCGTACCGTCTATTATGACAAACTGATCATGGCAACGGGCTCTTATCCGTGGATCCCGCCGATTAAAGGCTCCGAGACCCAGGATTGTTTTGTTTACCGCACCATTGAAGACCTTAATGCCATCGAATCCTGCGCCCGTCGCAGCAAATTTGGTGCCGTGGTGGGTGGTGGTCTGCTCGGTCTGGAAGCGGCCGGCGCACTGAAAAATCTCGGCGTTGAAACCCACGTTATTGAATTTGCCCCAATGTTGATGGCTGAACAGCTCGACCAGATGGGCGGCGAACAGCTTAAACGCAAAATCGAAAGCATGGGTGTGCGCGTGCACACCAGCAAAAATACCAAAGAGATCGTCCAGGAAGGCACAACCGCGCGTAAGACCATGCGCTTTGCCGACGGCTCTGACCTGGAAGTCGATTTTATCGTCTTCTCAACCGGTATTCGCCCGCGCGACAAACTGGCTACCCAATGTGGGCTGGATGTGGCACAGCGTGGCGGTATCGAGATTAACGACACCTGCCAGACCTCTGACCCGGATATCTACGCGATTGGCGAATGTGCCAGCTGGAATAGCCACGTGTACGGTCTGGTTGCGCCGGGTTACAAAATGGCGCAGGTCGCCGTGGACCATATTATCGGCAATGCGAACGCCTTTGCCGGTGCGGATATGAGCGCCAAGCTGAAACTGCTGGGCGTAGACGTTGGCGGTATCGGCGATGCACATAGCCGCACGCCGGGCGCGCGCAGCTATGTTTACCTCGATGAAAGCAAAGAGGTCTACAAACGCCTGATCGTTAGCCCTGACAACAAAACGTTGCTCGGCGCGGTACTGGTGCTGAACGCCATCGAGCTGCCGGAGAACCCGGATTCATTGATCCTGCCAGCCCACGCATCAAGCGGCAAACCCTCTATCGGCGTGGATAAACTGCCGGACAGCGCGCAAATCTGCTCCTGCTTCGACGTCACCAAAGGCATGCTGATTTCCGCCATCAACCAAGGCTGCCATACCGTTGCGGCGCTGAAAGCGGAAACCAAAGCCGGTACCGGCTGCGGCGGTTGTATCCCGCTGGTCACTCAGGTGCTGAACGCTGAGCTGGCGAAACAGGGTATCGAAGTCACCAATAACCTGTGTGAGCACTTTGCGTATTCCCGTCAGGAGCTGTATCACCTGATTCGCGTCGAAGGGATTAAATCTTTCGACGAGCTGCTGGCGAAATACGGCAAAGGCTACGGTTGTGAAGTGTGTAAACCGACCGTCGGTTCACTGCTGGCCTCCTGCTGGAATGAATACATCCTGAAACCGCAGAACACCCCACTGCAGGACACCAACGATAACTTCCTGGCAAACATCCAGAAAGACGGCACTTACTCCGTTATCCCGCGTTCTGCGGGTGGCGAAATCACCCCGGAAGGGCTGATGGAAGTGGGTCGTATCGCCCGCGAATTTAATCTCTACACCAAAATCACCGGCTCTCAGCGTATCGGCCTGTTCGGTGCGCAAAAAGATGACCTGCCAGAAATCTGGCGTCAGCTGGTTGAAGCGGGCTTTGAAACCGGCCACGCGTATGCCAAAGCGCTGCGTATGGCAAAAACCTGCGTCGGCTCCACCTGGTGCCGCTACGGCGTAGGCGACAGCGTGGGCTTCGGCGTTGAGCTGGAAAACCGCTACAAAGGCGTTCGTACGCCGCACAAAATGAAGTTCGGCGTGTCCGGCTGTACCCGTGAATGTGCCGAAGCGCAGGGCAAAGACGTGGGCATCATCGCCACCGAAAAAGGCTGGAACCTGTATGTGTGCGGTAACGGCGGGATGAAACCACGCCATGCTGATTTGCTGTCGGCGGACCTCGATCGTGAAACCCTGCTCAAGTATCTCGACCGTTTCATGATGTTCTACATCCGCACGGCCGACAAACTGACCCGTACGGCCTCCTGGCTGGATAACCTGGAAGGCGGCATCGATTACCTGAAAAGCGTTATCATCGACAACAAACTGGGCCTGAATGACCAGCTTGAAGCCGAAATGGCCCGCCTGCGCGACGCCGTGATCTGCGAGTGGACCGAGACGGTCAACAACCCGCAGGCACAGGTACGCTTCAAACACTTTATCAACAGCGATAAACGCGACCCGAACGTTCAGATTGTGGCTGAACGCGAGCAACACCGACCGGCCACACCGTATGAACGCATCCCGGTCAAAATGCTGGAGGAAACCGTATGAGCCAGTGGAACACTATCTGCAAAATCGATGACATCATCCCGGCAACCGGCGTCTGCGCCTTGCTGAATGGCAAGCAGGTGGCGATTTTCCGCCCCCGTCACGATGAACAGGTTTTTGCCATCAGCAATATCGACCCGTTCTTCCAGGCCAGCGTGCTGTCTCGTGGCCTGATTGCCGAGCACAACGGTGAGCTGTGGGTCGCCAGCCCGCTGAAAAAACAGCGCTTCCGCCTGCGTGACGGGATGTGCCTTGAAGATGAAAGCCGCTCTGTCGACCATTTCGACGCACGGGTAAAAGACGGCGTAGTACAACTTAAAGCGTAATTTTCCAGTGGGGGTGCAATGCCCCCATTCATGGGATTCACCCATACCGTAGTTGCTTATTGAACTCGTAATTTTTATTTGTTTTTAATTTTAACTTTTCATTATTTACACAACATCATTTGTGCTGCGTCGCGGCGGCAACTGAACGATTCCCCAGGAGCATAGTGAACGATGTGACTGGGGGGAGTGAAGGCAGCCAACAAAGAGGCAGCGCAAAGGATGACGTGTTAAAGGGTAATCAACACTATGTTTACAGACACTATTAATAAGTGTGCGGCTAACGCTGCGCGCATTTCACGCCTCTCGACAAATAATCCACTCGCATTCTGGATCAGTTCTGCCATGGCGGGTGCCTATGTAGGCCTGGCCATTATCCTGATTTTTACCCTCGGTAATTTACTCGATCCCTCCGTGCGTCCGCTGGTGATGAGTGCCACTTTCGGCATCGCGTTAACACTGGTGATCATCGCCGGTTCGGAACTCTTTACCGGTCATACCATGTTCCTGACGTTGGGTGTGAAAGCGGGCACCATCAGCCACGGTCAGATGTGGGCCATTCTGCCGCAAACCTGGTTGGGTAACCTGCTGGGTTCCGTACTGGTTGCACTTCTTTATAACTGGGGTGGCGGTAGCTTACTGCCGCTGGATACCAGTCTCGTGCATACCGTTGCGCTGGCAAAAACCAACGCACCTGCGGGCGTCCTGTTCTTTAAAGGTGCACTGTGTAACTGGCTGGTTTGTCTGGCAATCTGGATGGCAATTCGTACTGATGGTGCAGCGAAATTCCTCGCCATCTGGTGGTGCCTGCTGGCGTTTATCGCTTCCGGCTACGAGCACTCCGTTGCCAATATGACGCTGTTTGCCCTCTCCTGGTTCGGTCACCACAGCGAGGCGTATACCCTCTCTGGCATTGGTCATAACCTGTTGTGGGTAACCCTCGGCAATACTTTCTCCGGCGCCGTGTTTATGGGTCTGGGTTACTGGTATGCTACGCCGAAAGCCGAGCGTCCTTCCGTAGAGAAGACAGCGAAGAGCCAACCAATAACAACCAATTAATAAAGACACGAATAATTCGTGTTGCAGGCAGCCAATGCACCTGCGGCGCGAAGAATGACGTGTATTTGAGGTGATGTCGTGGACCATTTACCCATTTTTTGTCAACTACGCGACCGCGACTGCCTGCTGGTAGGCGGTGGGGATGTCGCAGAACGTAAAGCCCGACTTTTAATGGATGCGGGTGCCCGGCTTACCGTTAACTCACTCACCTTCATTCCCCAGTTTCATGCGTGGGCGAACGAAGGGATGCTAACGCTGGTGGAAGGCGGTTTCGATGAGCGCCTGCTCGATCCTTGCTGGCTGGTTATCGCCGCCACCGATGATGAAACCGTTAACCAACAGGTCAGCGATGCGGCGGAATCCCACCGAATCTTTTGTAATGTGGTATACGCGCCGAAACAGGCGAGCTTTATCATGCCGTCAATTATCGACCGCTCGCCGCTGATGGTGGCGGTCTCCTCTGGCGGCACCTCCCCGGTGCTGGCGCGCCTGCTGCGCGAGAAGCTGGAATCAGTCCTGCCTCAACACCTCGGGCACGTCGCCAGCTATGCAGGCAAACTGCGTCGCCGTGTCAAAGACCACTTTGCTACCGTCGCCGAACGCCGTCGTTTCTGGGAAAAATTGTTCGTCAATGACCGTCTTGCACAGTCGCTGGCGAACCAGGATGCTCCCGCCGTTGAAGTCATTACTGAACAATTGATTGCCGAGCCGCTGGACCATCGTGGTGAAGTGGTGCTGGTGGGAGCCGGTCCCGGCGATCCGGGTTTGTTGACCCTGAAAGGCTTGCAACAAATTCAGCAGGCCGATGTGGTGGTCTATGACCGCCTGGTCTCTGATGAAATCATGAATCTGGTACGCCGCGATGCGGACCGCGTATTTGTTGGTAAACGCGCGGGCTATCACTGCGTGCCGCAAGAAGAGATTAACCAGATCCTGCTGCGTGAAGCGCAACAGGGCAAACGTGTTGTGCGTCTGAAAGGCGGCGATCCATTTATCTTTGGGCGCGGCGGTGAAGAGCTGGAGACCCTGTGTCACGCGGGCATCCCATTCTCGGTCGTGCCGGGCATTACCGCCGCATCCGGCTGTTCTGCTTATTCCGGCATTCCGTTAACCCACCGCGATTACGCACAAAGCGTACGTCTGGTGACGGGGCATCTGAAAACCGGCGGCGAGCTGGACTGGGCCAATCTGGCGGCAGAGAAACAGACGCTGGTGTTCTATATGGGGCTAAATCAGGCGGCCACCATTCAGGAGAAACTGCTGGAGCACGGGATGCAAGTCGATATGCCGGTGGCGCTGGTGGAAAATGGCACCTCGGTGAAACAGCGCGTGGTCAGCGGCTTGCTGACGGAGCTGGGCGAACTCGCCCGGCAGGTTGAAAGCCCGGCGCTGATCATCGTTGGACGCGTCGTGGGCCTGCGCGATAAGCTGAAATGGTTCTAGCAAAAACCAGGACTATTACTGCCTGATGCTCTCACCCCATTCCTCTCTCACGGGAGAGGGCGCACAGACTAAAAATGGCAACCTAGGTTGCCATTTTGCTTTTACCTACGGTTTCGCCACAAACCCAATCGCTTCGTAGACTTTTTTCAGCGTTTCAGACGCGCGTGCGCTGGCCTTCTGGGCACCCTCTTTCATGATCTTCTGCAAGAAGGCTTCGTCGTTGCGGTAGCGATGATAACGCTCCTGCAGCTCAGTCAGCATGCCGGACACGGCTTCAGCCACTTCGCCTTTCAGGTGGCCGTACATTTTGCCTTCGAAGTGCTGCTCCAGCTCCGGAATGCTCTTGCCGGTGACGGCAGAGAGGATATCCAGCAGGTTAGACACGCCCGCTTTGTTCTGGATGTCGTAACGCACGACTGGCGGCTCGTCACCGTCGGTCATCGCACGTTTGATTTTCTTCACGACCGATTTCGGGTCTTCCAGCAGGCCGATAACGTTGTTGCGGTTATCGTCAGACTTGGACATTTTCTTCGTCGGTTCCAGCAGCGACATGACGCGCGCGCCAGACTTCGGAATAAACGGCTCAGGCACTTTAAAGACATCACCGTAGATGGCGTTAAAGCGCTGGGCAATATCGCGGCTCAGCTCCAGATGCTGTTTCTGGTCTTCACCGACCGGAACCTGGTTGGTCTGATACAGCAGGATATCCGCGGCCATCAGTACCGGATAATCGAACAGACCGGCGTTGATGTTCTCGGAATAACGGGCTGATTTGTCTTTGAACTGGGTCATACGGCTCAGTTCGCCGAAATAGGTGTAGCAGTTCAGCGCCCAGCCCAGCTGCGCATGTTCCGGCGCATGAGACTGAACGAAGATGGTGCTTTTTTCAGGATCGATACCGCATGCCAGATAGAGCGCCAGAGTATCCAGAGTGGCTTTACGCAGCTTTTCAGGATCCTGACGCGCGGTAATGGCATGCAGGTCAACGATGCAATAGATGCAGTCGTAGTCATCCTGCATGTTCACCCACTGACGCAACGCACCCATGTAGTTCCCAATGGTCAATTCACCTGAGGGCTGTGCGCCACTAAATACGATGGGTTTAGTCATTTTTCACGTCCTGATTTTCACTGTGCGGGAGCCCGAGTGCGGGCAGTAGTTCGTTAAAGCGGTCGTACACGTAGTCCGGCTCACTCAAGGTAATGGCTTCGCCGTAATTGTAACCATAGGTCAGGCCTACGGAGCAACAGCCCGCGGCCTGGGCGGCGAGAATGTCATTACGCGAGTCGCCAACGAACAGCAATTCATTGGGTGCCAGACCCAGCTTATCCGCCACCAGCAGCAGCGGTTCCGGGTGAGGCTTTTTGTTTTTCACGTCGTCACCGCCGATGACCACGCTGAAATATGGCGCGATGCCCAGTGCTTCAAGGAGCGGGGCAACAAATGGCGTCGGCTTGTTGGTCACCAGCGCCATCGGGAAACCTTTTTCGTGCAGAGCAGCCAGCGTATGGGCAACATCAGGGAACAGGAAACTGCCCTCTTCCACCGACTCAGCGTAATAGCGGTCGAACAGCTTACGCAGCATGACAGCCTGTTCTTCCTGCGGGATATCAGCGTGGCTGATCGCCGGTTTACCGGACGCGACACGCTGCGAATTACGCTCCTGTAGCGACCAGGTCAATGCCCGCGACATCAGCACATCCGCGCCATTGCCAATCCAGGTGATGACGCGCGCTTCACCCGCCTGCGGGAGTTCCAGCGCATACAATGCGTTATCTACCGCTGCCGTCAGCCCCGGTGCGCTGTCTACCAGCGTCCCGTCGAGGTCAAAAGCTACCCCACGAATTGCCTGCATTTTATCCATGACTTACCTTTGCCAGTTCACTGCGCATTTCATCAATGACTTTTTTGTAGTCCGGTTGGTCGAAAATCGCCGAACCTGCAACAAACATATCCGCACCTGCGGCGGCGATCTCAGCGATATTGCTGACCTTAACACCGCCGTCCACTTCCAGGCGAATATCAAAACCGGACTCATCAATACGACGGCGCACTTCACGCAGTTTATCCAGGGTATGCGGAATGAAGGATTGACCGCCGAAGCCCGGGTTAACCGACATCAGCAGAATGACATCCAGCTTATCCATCACATAATCCAGATAGCTCAGCGGCGTGGCGGGGTTGAATACCAGACCCGCTTTACACCCCTGCTCTTTGATCAGTTGCAGCGTACGATCAACATGTTCAGAAGCTTCCGGATGGAACGTAATAATGCTTGCCCCAGCGGCGGCGAAATCCGGCACCAGGCGATCGACAGGCTTCACCATCAGATGCACGTCAATCGGCGCGGTAATGCCGTATTTGCGCAGCGATTTCAGTACCATCGGTCCAATGGTCAGGTTCGGCACATAGTGGTTATCCATCACATCGAAGTGAACCACATCGGCACCGGCAGCCAGCGCACTGGCAGTGTCTTCACCCAGGCGGGCAAAATCAGCCGACAGAATCGAAGGGGCAATCAAATACTGTGTCATCCGCATCTCCTTGAGAAGAATATAAATTCATTTTACAGGGTGTAGACAAACGCATTCCCGACGGCGAAGCCGCTCTGGCTCAGACGATTAGCGGGCGATACAGCGCCAGCAGTTCATCTACCTTTTTACGCGTCCCACCGTTGCTGCTGATACTGCGCCGCACTTTTACTACGTGCAGTTTCGCCTGGCTGTACCACTCACGCGTTAACGCGGTGTCGTGGTTGGAAATCAATACCGGAATTCGGTTATTCACCAGGCTCTCGGCAATGGCCGCCAGATGGGCCTGTTGCTCCAGAGTAAAGCTATTCGTATGGTACGCCGTAAAATTCGCCGTGGCTGAGAGCGGGGCATAAGGCGGATCGCAATAGACCACCGAATTCGCATCCGCACGCGCCATGCTGTCAGCGTAGGATTCGCAATAGAAGAAGGCATTCTGCGCCTTTTCCGCGAAATGATACAACTCAGCTTCCGGGAAGTAGGGCTTTTTGTAGCGACCAAACGGGACGTTAAACTCGCCGCGCAAATTGTAACGACACAGGCCGTTATAGCCATGACGGTTCAGATATAAAAACAACAGCGCACGCCGGAACGAATCCTGACTCTGGTTAAACTCAGCACGCAGTTGATAATAGGTTTCAGACTGGTTCGTCGCAGGCGTAAAGAGCTCCCGCGCCCCGTGAACATACTCATCAGCACGGTCTTTAACGATGCTATAGAGGCCAATCAGGTCGCTATTGATATCCGCAAGAATGTAACGGGAAAATGAAGTATTGAGGAATACCGAGCCAGCACCAACGAAGGGTTCGATCAGGCATTCGCCTTTCGGCAAATGTCGTTCAATATCGGCAAGCAGAGGATATTTACCCCCTGCCCATTTCAGAAAAGCGCGATTTTTTTTCATGCTGGATGATTGATTACACTCTCTCCGGCTGTGGAGACAGCTCCGACAGCATCCTGCGCTTTATACACGTTATCATTCAGGCAAGGCCTGGGTGGCCTGCCTGAATGATGTTGTGGCGTGAAATTATTTCAGGTCGGCCTGAACCTGGTGAATAGGCTTGGCCCACGGGTTTTTCGCCTGAACATCTGATGGCAGTGCCGCAACAGCGCGTTTTGCGTCTTCCTTAGTCGCATACACACCACTCACCAGTACATACCACGGCTGGCCATTACGCGTTGTCTGATAAACCACAAAGTTTTTCAGATTTTCCTTTTTGGCCCAGGTGTTCAGGTTGTTGTAATTCGATGAACTGCTCAGTTGCAGCGTGTAATGGCTGGCCGGCGCAGATTTCAGTGAACCCACGTTGCCTGTCGCCACGCTCGTACCCACCGCTGGTGCCGCAGTGGCTGCCGGTGCAGTGGTGCTGGTCGTCGCTTTTGGCGGCGTTGCTGTCACGGTCGGCGCTTTAACCGGCTCAGAAGCCACAACTTTCGGCTGTGCTACTGGTGCCTGAGCAACCGGTTTAGGCTCTGCCTTAATTACCGGCGGTTTAATCTGCTGCGGTTTCGGCTCGATGACCATTTGTTTGCGTTCAGGGCGAGTCGTTGCCGTATGGTTTTCTGCAGTTGCCGCGGTATGAGCCGCATTACCGCCACCGTTGCGCACTGGCGCAACCGTTGCAGGCTCCGTCGGCAGGGTGCTGTTTGCCACGGCGTTGTTAATCTGCGCCTGGTTTTGCGGCGACGTAAGCGCGGAGTTCAAATCACCCTGCACCTCAAGACGCTGCTGGGTACCTGTGGTTGCAGGTGCCTGGCTTTGCGAAGGCGTTGAGGAGATTGGCGGCAGGGAAATATCCTGCGATGCATTACCTGTCGTCGGCTGCGCGGCCCCTGCCGTTTGCTGAGCAGAGGTAGTGCCTGGCGCAGGCTGAGTGGCATTCGCCTGATCGGCAGCGCCACCGTTCCCCGAAAGGTCGATGTTTTTGCTGGCAGGTTCACCCTGCGCAGCCGTGCTATTACTGGAAGGGGCTTTTAACGCGGAACCGATGCCGACAATCAGCAGCAGCAGAACCAGAACACCAACACCCATCATCACGTACTGGCGTGAAGCAGGTTTTGCGGCGGCTTTTTTACGCTTACGTGGGCGACGCTCTACGCGTTCCTCGTCCAGTGAGTCTTCTTCCGCTTCATAATCTTCTTCTGCGTGTTCTTCACGTTCGTCGCGTTCATCGCGCGCCTTACGTGTTCTTGAAGGGCGACGATCGTCAGCATCAAGTTCAACATCATCAAAATTGATCTGCGGCTCATCAACACGTTCAGAAGATTGACGAGAACGACCAGTACGACGATCGCTGGGATCGGGTTTCAGCTCGTCTTCTGGTTTGAATTCATCCATTTAACACCCCACTCAAAGGCTCATGCCAACCACAATTGCATTCGCCCGAAGTTAAACGCCACGCACGCGCAGCAAGACCTTTCTAATAAATTACGCCTGCTGACAATCAGCAATAGCGCCAAGTACAACGTCTTGTGACACTCCGCCACGCACTTCGCTTTTCCCTATTGCCAGCGGGAGCACTAAACGCAGCTCGCCGGCCAAAACTTTCTTGTCACGCAGCATGTGCGGGATATACGCCTGTGCGGTCATTTCTTTCGGTCCATGAACCGGCAGACCTGCACGCTCAAGCAGGGTAATAATGCGTTGGGTATCGTCTTTACTGAACTGCCCCAGGCGCTCAGATGCGCGCGCGGCCATGACCATACCGGCCGCGACAGCTTCACCATGCAACCAGTTGCCGTAACCCATTTCGGCTTCAATGGCATGGCCAAAGGTATGTCCCAGATTCAGTAAAGCACGTAAGCCCATTTCCCGCTCGTCAGCCGCCACAACTTCGGCTTTCAGCTCACAACAACGGCGAATACAGTACGCCATTGCCGGGCCGTCCAGACGCAACAGCGCATCCAGATTCTGCTCAAGCCAGTCAAAAAATGCGCCATCAAGGATGACGCCGTATTTGATCACCTCGGCGAGACCAGAGGAGAGTTCACGCGCAGGCAGTGTTTTCAGACAGTCGAGATCAACCACCACCGAGGCCGGCTGGTAGAACGCGCCAATCATGTTTTTGCCAAGGGGATGGTTTACCGCTGTTTTGCCGCCAACCGACGAGTCGACCTGCGAAAGCAATGTGGTGGGAACCTGAATAAAACGCACGCCACGCTGGTAGCTGGCAGCGGCAAAACCGGTCAGATCGCCCACCACACCGCCGCCCAACGCAACAAGCGTTGTGTCCCGGCCGTGAGGTTTTTGCAAAAGCGCAGTGAAGACCGTGTCCAGTACCGTCAGGCTTTTATACTGTTCGCCGTCCGGTAGAACCACGCTATCGACTTTGATACCGGCCGTTTCAAGGACATGGCGGATCTTGTCGAGATAGAGTGGAGCCAGCGTTTCGTTAGTGACCAGCATGACCTGGTCACCGGATTTCAGGGGCGAGAAAGAAGCTGGATCGTCGAACAAACCAGCCGCGATGGTGATAGGGTAACTACGTTCCCCGAGAGTGACTGTGATCCTCTCCATGACGCGACATCCACCTTATTTGCTTAAACCCGCAGGCCTGTGTATTACGCCAGAATTAGTTGCTTTCCAGCATGTGAATAATCTGGTTTGCGACGACTTTCGCGCTCTGATCGTCAGTGCGAATGGTAACGTCGGCAATCTCTTCATACAGAGGATTGCGTTCATCAGCCAGTGCTTCCAGCACTTCACGCGGCGGCGTTTCCACCTGTAAAAGCGGACGTTTTTTGTCACGTTGAGTACGAGCCAGCTGTTTCTCGATAGTGGTTTCCAGATAAACCACTACGCCACGGGCGGAGAGACGATTACGGGTTTCGCGAGACTTCACAGAGCCACCACCGGTAGCCAGAACAATGCCCTGTTTTTCCGTTAGCTCGTTGATGATTTTTTCTTCGCGATCGCGGAAACCTTCTTCACCTTCTACATCGAAGACCCAGCCCACATCAGCTCCGGTTCGTTTCTCAATCTCTTGATCAGAATCGTAAAATTCCATATTGAGTTGTTGAGCTAACTGACGCCCAATAGTGCTTTTGCCGGCACCCATAGGCCCAACCAGAAAGATATTGCGTTTCTCTGCCATTTTTTCGGTACTACTAAGACTATTCGTTGATGATAAATCCGCTCCGTTGACACCGTGCGAAGCCGGACATGAACTGAAACCTCTTATGCGATAGTGCGAGAGTCAGACCAAAAATTATCTCAGTACTGAGACTGGTTTGGCAACTGAATAAATCGCCAACCAGACGTTAACACGACTTATGGTAAGACGGAGATTGCTGACGCTCAAATCGGTACTCCTTGTAAGCTAAATCATCTCTCACGTCAAACACCTGTAGCGAGTTAGGCAGAAAAAGCGATGCAGAATATGTTTCGATCAACGAACGGGGACCAGCCGTGGTGTAATAAAGACCACCAGTTCACGGCGCTCATTGTCTTTACCATCATGACGAAATAGCCGACCAAGCCAGGGTATCCCCCCTAAAATTGGTACACTGTCGGAACCGAGCTTGTTCTTTTGCGAGAAAATACCGCCCAGCGCCAGGGTATCGCCGCTTTTTATCTCGACCTGGGTTTCAATCTCCTGTTTATCAATCGCCAGTACCTCTCCATCAGCCTGCTGGAGCACCTGGCCCGGCACGTTCTGGGTAATACGCAATTTGAGCCGCACACGGCTGTCGGGTAGCACGGTGGGCGTCACTTCCATACCCAGTACCGCTTCTTTAAATTCCACCGAGGTCGCACCGCTTTCCCCGCTGGACACCTGATAGGGGATTTCACTGCCTTGCTTAATGCTGGCGGGCTGCATGTGGGAGGCCAGTAAGCGCGGGCTGGCGATGATTTCCAACTGCTGCTTTTGTTCCAGCGCGGACAATTCAATATCCAGCAGCCGTCCGTTAATACTGCCAATGTTAAAACCAACCCGGGTACTGGCACTGTCTACCGACAAATCGCTGGAAAGTGACGATACATGGCCACGTTTGCCAGGTTTTGTCGCCTCTCCCAGCCCCCATTTAACTCCAAGCT
Organism: Phytobacter sp. V69; assembly: GCF_965644215.1. Classification (NCBI taxonomy): domain Bacteria; kingdom Pseudomonadati; phylum Pseudomonadota; class Gammaproteobacteria; order Enterobacterales; family Enterobacteriaceae; genus Phytobacter; species Phytobacter sp. V69. Next base: position 5,422 of record NZ_CBFFRL010000094.1, on the reverse strand, counting down.
CACGCAAACTCTTTTCATTTATAGTGACGATGTGTGCCGCCAGTTCAACCTGCTCTATGGGTAAATCCATCTGCGCGACCCACTTTTCCAGCGCGTTAAGCACCGCCTTATGGTCACGAACAACGAGTCGATTAAGGCGCGTGTCTACCGTGATGGTTCCCTTCGGCCCAAGGAGTTTTTCTCCGGCCTTTGCCAGTTCGCTGGCCTGTGCGTAGCGCAGCGTCAGGCTACGTTCTTCCAGCGGCAGGCTCTGTTTTTGCTTTTCCAGTGCCGCCTCACGCGCGTCGTACTGCTGTTGCTGCCAGCCTGCGGAATGCAAATATAAGATGTTGCCTTCGCTGCACAGCGTCAGCCCGGCGCTGGAAATCACGGTGTTTAATGCCTGTTTCCAGGGAACATCTACCAGATGTAAGGAGAGCGTCCCGCTGACGTCCGGCGAGATAACCAGGTTGTGTTTTTCCTGCTCGACGAGCGCCTGTAAAACCTGGGCGACGGGGACATCATCCACCATTAATGTCACGGGGGCGGGCGTTGCCGCATGTGCCAGGACGCTACTCAGGCACAGCGCTGCCGCGAATACTTTTTTCATGCTGAGATCCTTCTCGTTTCCAGTGCCAGCGCTCAGGTTCACATCCTTCCCCTGTCGCGATGTGCATCTCTTCTTTATTAAAATCCACCACACGCCAGCCGCCTGGAAGCGTCTCTCCCACCTGCACGCGCCGCCATTTCCCGGCGGGATTGCGCACAATGCCGGTTGCTGCATCAGCCATTGCCACCATGCCCTGATAGCGCCAAAGGCTAAGTTGGCTGGCCATACAGCGATCGGAGGGCGGCTGGAAAGGGTCGCGCATCCCCGCCAGCACCAGTACCAGCAAACCTGCCGCAGCCATGCGTTTAGCCGCCATCATCGCTCTCCAGTTGCAGTGCAAAACGCAACGCGTTTTCCTCTACGGTGATGGAAAAGGCTGGCGTGAGCATCTGGCGCTCGGCAAGCCACGAAAACGTTTGAGGGATGGACGCCCACTGCGCCTCCAGCACCATCTCTCCCCCCCCTCTGAGCGGGATGCCAGCGAATCAGCCGCGCCTCGCGAGAATGAACATCCAGCGGCGAAAAGGTCTTTGGTGCATTCGATGCGGTAAGCGGCATTTCCGGTGGCTTAAGGGACAGGATGTCCCGCCAACTGACCTGCAATGCCGCCTGCTGCGCAAGGCGCTGCTGCTGCCATATTGTTGGTTCGCGCATGATGGGTTTTATCTGCCACCACCAAAGCAGAAGCATCAGACTCACCATAAGCAGCAACCCGTATCCCGCTCTCGCCGCAGGCGAAAGCGCGTACCAGACATCAAGGCTGCGCGGCATGCTCGTCTTCCTTTTTAAGCTGATAGTGAAACTGCCAGCGCCCCTGGGCATCCCGCTCGGTCGCGCCTGTTTGGTGAAGTCGAAAACCGTCTGTCGTTTCCAGCGCCCGCTCCAGCGTGCTTAAGGACTGGAACGTTCTGGCCAGGCCAGACACACTGAGCAGCCCTTGCTGAAACTGCATCTGCGTAAGCCAGGCGTTTTCGGGCATTTTCTGCGCCAGTTCAACCAGCCGCTGCTGCCAGTCGCGGGTGTTTTGCTGCCGCTGCGCCCTGGCCTGCTGCTTTAGCCAGCGCTGGTGCAACGCCAGGAAGTGCGGCTGCTTTGCCGCCAGCGCTGACAGCATCTGCACGTTGGATTGTTGCCAGAGCGTGGCGACCCGTCTGTCCTGAGCGACCATAACATGAAGTATCACGATGAACAGTACACCGGTGCCCGCACCGAACGTCAGCAATTGCCCCCAAAAACGTCGACATGCCCGCTGCCGCTGCTGTCGCCAGGGCAGCAGGTTAATCATCTGTTCCATTAGCGCACCGCCCCCAATGCCAGGCCAATCGCCACCGCAAAACGCATGCCGTTTGTCGGCAGAGGCGGTTGCCGCTGTGTGATGGCGTCCCAGGGGTCAAAATCGGATGCCGCCGCTGTGCATAGCGCAATGTCGCAGGCTTCCAGCCCCAGGCTTGCGGTCAGGTGGTTTACGGTGGGCAGATCCTCGCGCGACCGACGCCCCCATCCGGTGCGGCTTGCCCACAGCCATTGGGCGTCGTCTTCCCAGAGAAGGCAACGAGCCGGGGAAGGCAAAAAAGGAATGAGATGCTGCAACGCACAGGCATCGGGGGTAAGGGAGGCCAGATTGAGATGCAGGGACGACGCCAGTTCCAGCAATGTCGCCACATCTTTATGCTGCGCCGCCGTCACGCTGTAGGCCTGCTCCAGCGAATCTTCGGTGTAGTCGAAACGCAAATCCGCCGCCGTCATTTCAAGCTCACGCGCCATTGCCTGAGAAACCCAGCTTGCCAGCTCGTTTTCCCGTAGGGTCAATGCCGGACGCGGGAGCTTACGCTGCAAGGTACGCGCAGACGGAAATGCCAGCCGCACCCGGAGGCGCTGCGGTAGCGATTTGCGCCACGGTAAAAGCGTGGTAAGTAGCTGTTGTGGGGCTTTTAGCTGCCCGTTTTCAACTGTGCCCAATGGTAACGGGATGTGCCACCACCGACGTAGCGCCCACCCCGCCCGACCAGCGGTTAACGCAACGCTGAAAACGCTATCTTGCTGAATATGCAGTCCAATCTGCCAGTGCCCGAATGCCATAAATCGCGACCTCCTTATCGCCGGGAAAGATGACGGCTATATCAATGAATCAGGCTTGCATTTATACTACCGCGCGGTTGTTTATAAACTGCCCAAATGAAACTAAATGGGAATCCTCCGGTGAAGTTCGTAAAGTATTTATTGATCCTTGCAGTGTGTTGCATTCTGCTGGGAGCAGGCTCGATTTATGGTTTGTACAAATTCATTGAGCCGCAGCTACCTGACGTCGCCACGCTGAAAGACGTGCGACTGCAAATCCCGATGCAGGTCTATAGCGCCGATGGCGAATTGATTGCGCAGTACGGCGAAAAACGTCGTATTCCGCTGACTCTGAATCAGATCCCGCCAGAAATGGTGAAAGCGTTTGTTGCCACGGAAGACAGCCGCTTTTATGAGCACCATGGTGTGGATCCGGTGGGGATTTTCCGTGCCGCCAGCGTTGCGTTGTTCTCTGGTCACGCCTCGCAGGGTGCCAGTACCATTACGCAGCAGCTTGCACGTAACTTCTTCCTGAGCCCGGAACGCACGCTGATGCGTAAAATCAAGGAAGTGTTCCTGGCTATCCGCATCGAGCAGTTGCTGAATAAAGACGAGATCCTCGAGCTTTATCTCAACAAGATTTATCTCGGTTACCGCGCTTATGGCGTGGGTGCGGCGGCACAGGTCTACTTCGGTAAAACCGTCGACCAGCTCACCCTGATTGAAATGGCGGTGATTGCCGGGCTACCAAAAGCACCGTCCACGTTTAACCCGCTCTATTCGCTCGATCGCGCAACGGCCCGCCGTAATGTGGTGCTGGCACGTATGCTGAGCGAAGGCTACATCAGCCAGACGCAGTACGTTCAGGCCCGTGGCGAAGCCATTGATGCGAATTATCATGCGCCTGAAATTGCCTTCTCTGCGCCATACCTGTCAGAAATGGTGCGTCAGGATCTGGTGAATCGCTACGGCGATAAAGCGTATGAAGACGGCTATCGCGTTTACACCACCATCACTCGTAAAGTACAGTTGGCGGCGCAAGATGCAGTGCGTAATAACGTGATGGATTACGATATGCGCCATGGTTACCGTGGCCCGTCAAACGTGCTGTGGAAACCGGGTGAAAGCGCCTGGGATAGCAAAAAAATCACCGAAACCCTTAAAGCGCTGCCAACCTACGGACCGCTGGAACCGGCTGTTGTAACGGCGGCGAATGCGCAAGAAGCTACGGCCATGCTGGGAGACGGGACGTCCGTATCGCTGCATATGGACGGGATGCGCTGGGCGCGCCCTTACCGCTCTGACACCGCACAAGGCCCAACGCCGCGTAAAGTGACCGATGTCGTGCTGGCAGGCCAGCAGATTTGGGTTCGTATGGTGAACGAAGGCTGGTGGCTGGCACAGGTGCCGGACGTTAACTCTGCGTTGGTGTCCATCAACCCACACGATGGCGCAGTACTGGCGTTGGTCGGTGGTTTCGATTTCAACCAGAGCAAGTTTAACCGTGCCACTCAGGCCCTGCGTCAGGTCGGTTCTAACATCAAACCGTTCCTTTATACCGCAGCGATGGACAAGGGCCTGACGCTGGCCAGTATCCTGAACGATGTGCCGATCTCCCGCTGGGATGCCGGTGCAGGTTCCGACTGGCGTCCGAAAAACTCACCAGATGAGTATGCCGGGCCAATTCGCCTGCGTCAGGGGCTGGGGCAGTCGAAGAACGTGGTGATGGTGCGTGCAATGCGTGCAATGGGTGTCGATTACGCCGCTGAATATTTACAGCGCTTCGGCTTCCCGGCACAGAACATTGTGCATACTGAATCACTGGCGCTGGGTTCCGCATCCTTCACGCCGATGCAGGTCGCCCGTGGCTATTCCGTCATGGCGAACGGCGGCTTCCTGATCGATCCGTACTTCATCACCAAAATCGAAAACGATCAGGGTAATGTCCTGTTCGAGAACAAGCCGAAAGTGGCCTGCGCGGACTGCAATATCCCGGTCATTTACGGAGATACGCCGAAGTCAGACGTGCTGGAAAACAAAGATATGGAAAACGTGGCTATCTCTCAGGAGCAGCAAAATGCTTCCGTACCGATGCCACAGCTGGAACAGGCTAATCAGGATCTGGTGGCGAAAAGCGGCGGTCAGGAATATGCACCGCACGTGATCAGCACTCCGCTGTCGTTCTTAATTAAGAGCGCGCTGAACAGTAACATCTTCGGCGAGCCCGGCTGGCAGGGCACAGGCTGGCGCGCGGGTCGTGACCTCAAACGTAACGACATCGGCGGCAAAACCGGGACCACCAACAGCTCGAAAGATGCCTGGTTCTCCGGTTATGGTCCGGGCGTAGTGACCTCCGTGTGGATCGGTTTCGATGACCACCGTCGCGATCTGGGACGCACTTCGGCATCGGGTGCTATCAAAGACCAGATATCGGGTTACGAAGGCGGTGCGAAGAGTGCGCAACCGGCATGGGATGCGTACATGCAGGTTGTCCTCAATGGCGTACCGGAACAGCCGCTGACCCCGCCGCCTGGCGTGGTGACGGTGAATATCGACCGGAGTACGGGCCAACTGGCAAGTGGAGGCAGCAGCCGTCAGGAATACTTTATTGACGGAACGCAGCCCACTCAGCAGGCCGTGCACGAAGTGGGGACCACCATTATCGACAACGGTGAGACTCACGAACTGTTCTGATGAACGTAAAAAACCACCTGCATAGCAGGTGGCATTGATAACGCCCCATAGGGGCGTACTCAGTCCAGACTCTGAGAGTCT